>NZ_CAUQTU010000008.1:0-89577 GCF_963521255.1 uncultured Streptococcus sp.
TTTGGACGACTTCTGGTTTGGCATTGGCTACGAAGCGTTCGTTAGAGAGCTTCTTGCCGACCATGTCCAGTTCTTTTTGCCATTTAGCCAGTTCCTTGTCGAGTCGAGCGAGTTCTTCTTCGACATTGAGGAGGTCAGCGAGTGGCAAGTAGATTTCTGCTCCTGTGATGACACTTGACATCGCAAGTTCAGGCGCAGGGATGGTTGATGAAATTTCCAAGTGTTCTGGATTTGTGAAGCGTTTGATGTAGTTGACATTGCTGTTAAAGAAGGCTTCCAAGTCGCTATCGCTTGTCTTCACGAGAATGGTGATAGGCTTACTTGGTGCTACGTTCACTTCTGCACGCGCATTCCGAACGGCACGGATCAAGTCTTTGAGGCTTTCCACACCAGTGTGAGCTGCAAGGTCTTCAAAGGTTGGGTTGACAGTTGGGTATTCCGCTGTAACGATAGAGCCTTCTGAGATCTGGCCAAAGATCTCCTCTGTCACGAATGGCATGATTGGGTGGAGGAGACGAAGGATCTTGTCCAAAGTATAAAGGAGAACAGAACGTGTGATGACTTTCTCTTCTTCGTTATCGCTATAAAGGACTTCCTTGGTCAACTCAACGTACCAGTCCGCAAACTCGTCCCAGATGAAGTTGTAGAGGATGTGACCAGCTACACCAAACTCAAACTTATCAAAGTTGGCAGTTGCTTTTCCGATGGTTTCATTGAGGTTGTGGAGAATCCAGCGGTCTGTGACATTCCCAGCTTCCTTGTTAACAACTTTTTCCACATTGGCAGTTGCTTGCTCAAGGGTCAAACCTTCATTGTTCATGAGGATGTAGCGAGAGATGTTCCAAATCTTGTTAATGAAGTTCCATGAAGCATCCATTTTCTCATAAGAGAAGCGCACGTCTTGACCTGGTGCAGAACCGTTTGAAAGGAACCAACGAAGGCTATCTGTTCCGTACTTATCAATAACATCCATCGGATCAATCCCGTTACCAAGAGATTTCGACATCTTGCGTCCTTGCTCATCACGAATAAGACCATGAATCAAGGCATTTTTGAATGGCGACTTGCCAGTAAATTCCAAACCTTGGAAAATCATCCGAGACACCCAGAACGGAATAATATCATAACCAGTCACCAAAGTTGATGTTGGGAAGTAACGTTTGAAGTCTTCTGAGTCGACATCTGGCCAGCCCATGGTTGAGAATGGCCAGAGGGCAGAACTGAACCAAGTATCCAAGACGTCTTCGTCCTGAGTCCATCCGTCACCTTCTGGCGCTTCCTCGCCGACGTACATTTCACCCTCAGCATTGTACCAAGCAGGGATTTGGTGACCCCACCAGAGCTGACGAGAGATAACCCAGTCGTGGACATTTTCCATCCATTGGAGGAAGGTATCGTTGAAACGAGGTGGGTAGAATTCGACCTTGTCCTCTGTGTCTTGGTTGGCAATGGCGTTCTTAGCCAATTGGTCCATCTTAACGAACCATTGAGTAGACAAGCGTGGTTCAACTACGACACCAGTACGCTCTGAGTGACCAACACTGTGGACACGTTTTTCGATTTTAACGAGGGCGCCGATTTCTTCCAACTTAGCAACGACTGCCTTACGAGCTTCAAAACGGTCCATGCCTGCAAATTCGAAGGCCAAGTCATTCATAGTTCCGTCGTCGTTCATGACGTTGACTTGTGGCAAGTTATGGCGTTGACCAACCAAGAAGTCGTTTGGATCGTGGGCAGGTGTGATTTTCACGACACCAGTACCAAATTCAGGATCTGCATGCTCATCACCAACGATTGGGATTAGTTTATTAGCGATTGGAAGGATGACGTTTTTACCGATCAAGTCCTTGTAGCGTGGGTCTTCTGGATTGACCGCAACAGCTACGTCCCCAAACATGGTCTCAGGACGAGTTGTCGCAACTTCAAGGGCGCGTGAACCGTCTTCCAGCATGTAATTCATGTGGTAGAAGGCACCTTCCACATCCTTATGGATAACTTCGATATCAGAAAGGGCAGTGCGAGCAGCTGGGTCCCAGTTGATGATAAACTCACCACGGTAGATCCAGCCTTTCTTGTAAAGGTCCACAAAGACCTTACGAACAGCTTTTGACAAACCTTCGTCAAGAGTGAAACGCTCACGAGAGTAATCTACAGAGAGCCCCATCTTGCCCCATTGTTCCTTGATAGTAGTGGCATATTCATCTTTCCATTCCCAGACCTTGTCGAGGAATTTCTCACGACCGAGGTCATAACGTGTAATGCCCTCTCCACGCAAGCGTTCCTCAACCTTAGCTTGAGTCGCAATCCCCGCGTGGTCCATCCCTGGAAGCCAAAGTGTATCAAAACCTTGCATACGTTTTTGACGGATAATGATATCCTGCAAAGTCGTATCCCAAGCGTGACCAAGGTGAAGTTTCCCAGTTACGTTTGGTGGTGGAATCACGATTGAATAAGGCTTAGCCTTTTTATCGCCTGAAGGCTTGAAAACATCGGCATCAAGCCATTTTTGGTAACGACCAGCCTCAACCTCGGCTGGATTGTATTTAGGTGAAAGTTCTTTAGACATGTGTGTGTCCTTTCTCTATTGTATTCATTTTATCTTGAATCTGCTTAGCAGCTTCTTCTGCAGACAGATTCGTATTATTTATTTTAAGGTAGTGGTGTAGCTCATTCGGTTGGATTTTAGAATTTAATTGAAGGATTTCAGTGGTCTCTAAAATTTCTCTTTCAGATATCTCAATATGCCGTTTCAAGGGCTTGTGCTTCAACCGGTTCTCCGTTTGATTTCGACGTAAACGCTCCTCAAGACTTGTTTCCAACTCAACAAACAGAATCTCTTGATGAAAGTTATCCAATAAATCCTGAATTTGCTTTAAATAAAGCAGCTGGTACTGATTTGAAAAATCAATTACGTCAGTTAAAATTACTGATCGCTGATTTCTTGCACTTGCTCCAAGGAAAGAAAAGGTGATTCCACGAACAAATTCCCACATCTCCTCTGTATAATCCTGATAGATTTCTAGTGCAAAATCGATGGCTTGATGGTTATAAAAGAGGGTAGCATCTGTCAGTCGAGATAACTCTTGACCAATCGTCATTTTTCCTGAGGCCGGAGCACCAATGATGAAAAGATGCATCAAATCACCTCCCACTCACTCCTCAGTAAGCCATATATGAGACTGTCACAGCGGTTCCCTTGAACATCCTTTCGGTCTCTTATGCGAGCTTCGAGGGTAAATCCAAGCTTCTCTGCGACTCGTTGACTTTGGACATTGTAGCCAAAACAAGTTAGTTCAATCTTGTGAAGACCAAGTTCTTTAAAAGCTAGATCAATCAAGGCAAGCGCTGCTTCTGGTACATAGCCTCGCCCCCAATAGTCTGGGTGCAAGGTGTAGCCAATCTCCAGTACATCGTCTTCGTGCCGATGGTTGAAATCAACAGAGCCGATGACTTTATCGGTTCCTTTGACGACAATTCCGTAGCCAGCTGGGAGATTTTCCTTTTGATTACGCTCGGGCAGAATATGCTCCAGATAATAAACCTCATCTTCCAAGGTCTTGACAGGCGGAAAACTTGCTGGGTAGGCAACCTCTGGGAGACTAGCGTAGGCATAGATATCCTCGGCATCAGCGACTGTGCGGACTCGTAACACGAGATGTTCTGTTTCCAAGCGTTCTGGCAGTTCAGCTCTTGTCATCTTTCTTCCTCGCTTTCTTAATGCAGCTCCCCATAGGGTCTACTCGGTCATCTAAATAGCGATAAACGCGCTGGTGGCCATCCCCCATAAAGTAAGTCGGCGCAAAACGGTCATTCTTAAAATGCCCCTTGTCATCCAAGAGCTCTGGATCAACTAGTCTTTCGATAATCTTGGCAAAGATGTGACAAATACCGTCTTCCTCAATAATTCTATCAACTTGACATTCTAAAACGACTGGACAAGCCTCTAAAATCGGTGCCTGAGTCCGTTCAGAAATCTCGTAGTCTAGCCCCAGGTGTTCCAATTTCTCTCGATGACTGATAAAACCAGCCTGCTCCATCTCGAGCATGAGATTTTCATCAAGTATATTCACAGTAAACTTCTGGTAATGCTTGATTTGCTCAGCCGCATTTTCCTCAGCACCAACACCGATGACTAGCCAATTTCCCACACTATAGGAGGAACTACAGGTCGTAATATTGTGTCCAAAATTCTGATCCTGATACCCCAAAATGAAGATAGGAAAGCCATAGTAGAGTTTACTTGTTTTAAAAGATTGCTTCATAACAACCTCCTTTGACTATGACGCAAAAGAAAAGCCCTGCCATCTACATGACAGGGACGAATGTATTTATCCGCGGTACCACCCAATTTCGGGCAGTTGCCCGCAACTCTCGTCTTTAAAACAAAAAGACACTTTTATTTCAAATTTTCATCCATTAGCAACTAGTTTTGACACATTTGTGGACTTCTCAGCTCCGCCACTTTCTGTAAAATGTAGGATTCAAAACACCTCTAATGGCTCTATTGTAGCAAGATTTTTTCGGAAATGCAAGGCTCAAGAAAGATTACTTGAACTTGATGCCATTTTCCTTCAATTTCTTGATTGTAGCTGGGCCGATTCCTTTCAAGGCAAGGAGTTCTTTTTCAGTCCAGTTTTTGAAATCTGAAGCAGACTTGATTCCTTCATCATAGAAAGTTTTGGCACGGTCAAGTGGAAGTCCACCCAAGTTTGCTGCAAAATCTTCCACAGAGTTGGCTACTTTTTGAGCTTGCTCTTTAGTAGCTTCTACTGCTTGTTCAACTTTTTTAGAAACAACCTTACCAGCTTGGCTTGCTGACTGCTCTGCACGCTTAACGACTTTTTTTGTCTCTTCTACAACCTTCGTCACAGTACTTGAAAAGGCACCTGCGCGACGGAGGCTATTTCGTAATTGTTTTTTACGATTGAGTTTCTTTGACATGATAAAATCCTTTCAATAAAAAACCCCTGCTCTGACAAGGATTTAATATAAATATTCTATCAAGATTTTAGTAAAAAATCAAGAATCTATCTCGTTTAATAATTTCGCTCACCAAACAATCCATCTGGCAAATCATGGAATCCCTTGCCTGCTTTGAAGTTTTCAAACTTACCAAGCAAGAACTGATAAGCATCCAGGCGACTTTCGTAGCGAATCATGGCATCTTTGGCACGCTCGTCCTGGTCTTCTTCGTAAACTTTTTGACTTTCCTTGTGCGCCATGTCGTTGATCATGATTTGGGTATTGACCCAAGCTTCAAATTCCTTCATAAATTCTTGTTCGTAACTCATTTTTTCTCCTTATTCTAATCCACGGAAATAGTCCGTATCAATCTCTCGGTAGGGCTGGATATCCTGAACGTATTCCAGCACTCCTTGGAATTCTCCCTCTTCATCATGGACTGCAGCGTATGTGATGTGGACAAACTTGCCTCGCGACTCAGACTTGAACCACATCTCATACTTATCCTTGACTCCTTCACGAAGACCCTTCATAATGGTCTTTACCTTGTCCAAATACTTAGGCGGATGGCAGAGTTCGACATTGCGCCCAACTTGGGACGGGGTCCGTTTGAAAATCATCTCGTCAGCTGGCGTATTGTCATTGTAATACTGGAAAATATCGTCTTTATTGACAAAGGTAATCTCCATAGGGAGATGATTGAGGATGAGATTAGCCTGCTCGACTGAAAGATAGCCATTCCCAAAAGTCTGTTGACTATGGCGGTCCAGCACTGCTTCCTTTTCCTTAGGGGTAAAGGTAATGGTAAACTGTCCTTCTGGCGTATCGATAACTTGTTGAACTTGGCCTTCTGGCGTATCTAGCTGAATAGGCTCCTCTGCAATCTTTTCCTCAACAAAACTCTGACGTTCTGGCACCCATTTTTCTGACGGACGGATGATGGCATAACCATAGGCATCGCTCTCCTCCGCAATCTGAAGCCAGTCGTCCTGAGTAAAGGATTCAAGGAGAATCATGAGAAGGATGGACTCTTCCTTGAAAATCATACTTTCAAACTCTGTCGCAAAGGCTTCAAAATCTTCTTTCACAGTAGAAATCGGCACTTCAGGTAGTGACTTGGCTGTCGCTAGGGCTGTCTGAAAGAGTTCCCTGATCTGATCATCCACTCCCCACATGACTTTTGGAGGTGAATCGTGACCATAGCGCTCCATGATAGGAAAGAAGAGTTCTTCTTTACGTTGGTAATGAATATCAAATTGCCCCACAAGTCCCATCTGACGCACCAAGCCTTTACGCATCTCCGCAAGCATCTCTTCATCTTTCGTAGATTCGTAGGTATCTAGCAATCTCCGAATGCGAATCAAGGCCGCACGGAGAGCCAGATTTTCTTCTTTAAATACCCGAACTGGGTGACCTGGATGCTCGGTATCTGCAACTTCGACATCCTTAACAGCATTTTTAAAAAGATTGGCATGGACATCACAGAGTTCCATGACATCTTCAAAGGTGACACCTGAGTCCGAGTTCATCAGCTCGTGCTCCATAAGGGAAATCTCGATAGCTGAAACACCTGTAAAGGTCGCATCAAAACGCTCCTGAACCGACTCAGGAGAGGCGCCATTATGCAATTCTAACAAAATATCCCGTAGGACATGAATCCTTTCATCTGCCATTAGTCTAATCCAATCACTTCGTAGCCATTGGCTTCCAACGTGCGGACAATCTTATCCATAGGGGTTCCTTCAAGCTTAGAACCCTGTTTGAGCGATACTTTGCGACCAACAGTATTACGCATCAAGGGATTGGCAAGGGGTTTAAATCCAAGCTCAACTAAGATTTCCAAGACTTCTGGATGCTTGTCCACCACTTCTGCAACAGGAATTGACACATCGATGATATTGTCCATGACGACCTCCATTGTATGTTCTAATACTCAATGAAAATCAAAGAGCAAACTAGGAAGCTAGCCGCAGGTTGCTCAAAACAATGTTTTGAGGTTGTGGATAGAACTGACGAAGTCAGTAACCATACCTACGGCAAGGTGAAGCTGACGTAGTTTGAAGAGATTTTCGAAGAGTATAAAATGATTTTACTGCTTATATTATACCACAAGGAAAGAGATTAAAAAACTAGCAGTAGAGTTCCTGCTAGTTCTCTGCGATTTGGATTACCATCTAAATAAGTTTAAAGAGCCAATCCAATATTTTAAATAATAGCTTATAAAACAGCAATTGGACTATAAAAGAGATGATCATCCAAAAGAATTTCAAAATCCCAATAATCGGTTTGATAAAAATAATAGCAAGAAGACCCAAAAAATTTCATTTTCTATCCTCTGGCTTGATGAGCCACCGAGCCGTATCCATTAACTTGTCTGCGATAAAGAGTTTACCCAGACCGACAACAGCATGGTCATCTTTCTTTATCGTTTTCATGACTTTTACACCTTGTATGGTCAAAAAGTAATTCCCGCAAGTTTTAGCTAGAGTTTTTATAAGGCCCATATTATCTTCCCTCGTTTAACTACACTTTCAAAATATTAACTATACCAGTCTTACTGGCCATTTCTGTGAAATTTACTCTTTCTAATCCCTATAATATCATACAAGTTGAATTTTATAAAGCTTTTTAATAATGTTTAACTCTAGAAAGATTCCGCCAGTATGTTTTATAGCCATTTCCCCACCAAAAAAGAGGGTTTCCCCTCCTTCTTAGTTCTTATCCAGATTGCGTAGCATTTCATCAATCTTGTTTCCATATTCGATGGATTCGTCTTTGACGAAGGTCAAATCTGGGATTTTGTACAATTTCAAATTGCGACCAAGTTCACGTTTGATGGTACCAGTTGCTTTTTCAAGCCCGATTTGGGCTTTTTGATTATCTGAAGCAAGGCCACTCAAAATGGTGTAGTAAACCTTGGCTACAGACAAGTCACCTAGCATCTGAACATCTGTGATGGTCACACCTTGGACACGCGGATCACGGACTTTCTTTTGCAAAATCTCATTGACTTCACGCTTGATTTCCATGCCCACACGATCCGTACGGAAATGATTTGCCATGATATTCCTTTCTCTACTTTGAACCAAAAGCTAGGCCAGCAGACCTAGCTATTTCTATTAGATAGAGGAACTAGAGCCATTTGAATCTAGGAAACAAGCCTTAGATAGAACTGAAGTTCATCAAGGCGATGTTGACGACGAGTCAAATGAGCTATCGTTTCTCTATTATCTCTTGATTTCTTCCATGACATACGCCTCAATCACATCATCAGTCTTGATATCATTGTAGCCATCAATCATCAATCCACCTTCACGGCCGTTTGTAACTTCTTTGACGTCGTCTTTGTAGTGTTTCAAGCTTGCGAGTTCTCCATCATAGATAACAACACCATCACGAATAACACGGACTTTTGAGTCACGGGTAACCTTACCGTTGATAACCATGAATCCACCGATAGTTCCCACTTTAGATACCTTGAAGGTTTCACGAATAACCGCTTCACCGATAATTTTTTCTTCAAATTCTGGATCAAGCATCCCTTTCATGGCTTCTTCCATCTCTTCGATAACCTTGTAGATAATGCTGTGGAGACGGATTTCCACATCGTCAGCTTCGGCTTGTTGACGAGCTTGTGGTGTAGGGCGTACGTTGAAACCAACGATAAAGGCATTTGAAGCTTCGGCAAGAGTCACGTCTGATTCGTTGATAGCACCGACCGCTGAGTGGACGATGGTAACTTTGACACCTTCCACATCAATCTTTTGAAGTGAGGCAGAAAGGGCTTCAACAGAACCTTGTACGTCGGCCTTGATGATCACGTTAACTGACTTGAGTTCACCAGCTTTAAGCGTATCAAAGAGGTTTTCAAGACTGACACGTTGGGTAGCTTGACGTTGTTTCATGAGGGCACGTTTGGCACGCTCTTCACCTGCTGCACGCGCAGATTTTTCATCCTCGTAAACGGCAAAGTGGTCACCCGCCATTGGCGCTTCGTTCAAACCTGTGATTGAGACTGGTGTTGATGGCCCTGCAACCTTAACACGACGACCAAGGTCGTTGGTCATAGCACGAACACGACCGAAGGTATTTCCGACAACGATTGGATCTTGGACATTCAAGGTACCTTGTTGAACAAGAAGGGTTGCGACCGCACCTTTCCCTTTATCCAAACGAGCTTCGATAACTGTACCGATAGCACGCACTGTTGGGTCTGCCTTAAGTTCTTGGATTTCAGCCACAAGAAGGACTGTTTCCAACAATTCTTCGATGTTTTGGTTGAATTTAGCTGAGATTTCAACAAATTCAGAATCTCCACCCCAAGCTGTTGACATGACACCATGCTCTGCCAATTCACCGATAACGCGTTCTGGGTTAGCACCTGGTTTATCAATCTTGTTGATGGCTACGATGATTGGAACGTTGGCCGCTTTTGAGTGGTTGATGGCTTCGATTGTCTGAGGCATAACCCCGTCATCTGCCGCTACGACCAAGATAGTAATATCGGTAACAGAAGCACCACGCGCACGCATAGATGTAAAAGCCGCGTGTCCCGGTGTATCAAGGAAGGTAATCTTCTTGCCATTTTCCACGATTTGGTAGGCACCGATATGCTGAGTGATACCACCTGCTTCACCTGTTGCAACGCGAGAGTTACGAAGGGTATCTAGGAGGGTTGTTTTACCGTGGTCAACGTGTCCCATGATAGTTACAACTGGTGGACGCTCAACCAATTCATCTTCATTAAGATAACCATCTTCAACAAAGAAACGCTCGATGTCGGCATTATCCACTTCAACCTTTTGTTTGGCTTCGATACCATAATCCACCATGAGGAGTTCAATTGTTTCCCCATCCAAGGATTGGTTTTGTGTGGCCATGACACCCATCATAAAGAGTTTCTTAACGATTTCAGCTGGTTCACGTTTGATACGTTTTGCGATTTCCGCAACCGTCATACCATCTGTATACTCAAATTCTGTTGGCAATTCATGGAATTTACGCTCTGTAACAGGTTTTGGAGCCTGATTGCGGTTGTTTTGCTTATTGCCTTTTTTATTCTTTTTGTTATTACTATTATTCCAGTTACTGTTCTTTTGATTTCTCACTTGATTTTGACTACTTCGATTCTTTTGGTTTTTTCTGGGACCATCTTCTTCGTGATCATAATCGTCACGTTCTTTATCTGGTCGAGCTTGTTTTTTACGACGTGTATCCACTGCAGGTTCTTTTTTCTCAGGCACCACTTCAATTACTGCTTGAACTTGTTGCTCTTGTTGGGCTTGTTCAGCTAGTTTAGCAACCTCTTCAAAGATTTCTTCTGGCTCCTTGCGTTTGTTTGCTTGAGCCAAGGCTTCTTTAGCAGCCTGATATTGCTTGAAGCGTTCCTCACTTGAACGTGCATACTCTGCATTTTGCTCTGCTTTTAGGGCTGCTGCACGGGCTTTAAAGTCAATACGTGGAGCCGCTTGATTTGGACGCTTGTCCTCTTGTTGGCGACGCTCATTTCCACGATTTTGCTGACCTTGCTGTTTCTTAGTTTGGTCATTAAAGCGACGATTGTCGCGATTGCCTTGACCTTGTTTTCCACCATTGCGGTTATCATTCTTTTGATGATTTCCCTTTTGTTGGTCACGGTTATTGTCCTTATTTTGCTTGCGTCGTTCTGCCTGCTCTTTGGCACGAGCTTCACGCTCAGCCTTGAAATTACGGCTTTGCGGTTTAGCTACTACTTTTTCTGTTTTAGGAGCGACTGGCTCAGCTTTTTTTGCCTCTTCCTTGGCTACAGCTGGTTTAGCTGGCCCAGATTTTTCGGCTTTCTTTTCTGCACTTGCTTTTGGTGCTGCAGGTTTTGCTTCTTCTTTCGGAGCAGCTACAGTCTTAAAGCTGGCAGCGATTTTTGCAGCGACAGCTTCTTCCACACTTGATGAGTGGCTTTTCACATCCAAGCCCAACTCTTTTGCACGCGCTACAACTTCTTTACTTTCTTTTCCAAGTTCTTTTGCGATTTCGTACAATCTTTTCTTAGACAAATCATGTCCTCCTCTTCTATTCCATAAGAGACCTCATTTTCTTTGTAAATCCAGCATCTGTTACAGCCAAAACCTTTCTCGATTTCCCGACTGCTATGCTTAATTCCAGTGTTGAAAACACGGTTACAATTTCTACTTGATAATAATGACTTTTATCTTGAATCTTCTTGGTCAGATTAGGTCCAGCATCATGGGCTAGGAAGACCAACTTGGCCTTCTGATCTTGAATAGCCTTAACCACCAATTCCTCACCCGATATGATACGCCCTGCTCGTTGAGCAAGTCCCAAGAGATTGCTTATCTTTTGCTTATTCAAGTCCTAACTCTCTTCTTTTCACTTTGTGATCCACATAAGCGATCAACTCGTCATAAAAGCTTTCATCCACTTCCATGCTAAAGCTACGGTTAAAGACCTTCTTCTTTTTCGCCTCTAGGGCTTCTGCATTGTCTAATTTGATATAAGCGCCGCGGCCATTGGCCTTGCCTGTCGGATCGATAAAGACTTGTCCTTCCTTGTTCTTGACAATACGGAGCAAATCACGCTTATCAATCACTTCATTGGACACAACAGACTTGCGCAAAGGGATTTTTCTCGTTTTCATATTCTCCCCTAGCAGCTTTTATTCTTCTACAGTTTCGTTTTCTGCTTCCAAACCTACTGAAGCAGTTTCTTCCATAGCTTCAAATTCACTAGCAGACTTGATATCGATACGGTAACTAGTCAAGTGAGCTGCCAAACGAACGTTTTGCCCACGACGACCGATAGCAAGAGAAAGCTTGTTATCAGGAACAACCACCAAGGCACGTTTGCTGTCGTTTTCATCAAAGATAACTTGGTCAACTTCAGCAGGAGCAATAGCATTGTAGATAAATTCGGCTGGATCTGCTACCCACTCGATAACATCGATATTTTCCTCGATTGGCACCATACGATCGTTTTTAGCATCGTAGCGAGCTGGGTGGAATTTGCTGGTAATCTTCTTGATATTAGCTCCACCACGTCCAACGATTGTACCGATAGCGTCCACGTTGGGATTATGGCTACGAACGGCAACCTTAGTACGGTCACCAGCTTCACGAGCTACGCTCATGATTTCAACAGTTCCATCATAAACTTCTGGAATTTCTTGCTCCATCAAACGTTTGATCATTTCTGGATGGCTACGGCTAACAAAGACGTTGACACCGCGAGGGTTGTCTTCAACTTTGTAGACATAAACTTCAATACGATCATGAGAAGCAAAAACTTCTCCAGGAATTTGGTCTTGTTTTGACAATTGGGCTTCAATGCTACCAAGGTTGACATAGATGAAGCGGTTGTCAAAGCGTTCTACTGTACCAGACATGATTTCTTGTTCATGCTCTTTGTAAGTATTGTAAGTGATGGCACGTGTTTGCTTGCGCATTTTTTCCATGATGGTTTGTTTGGCAGATTGGGCTGCTACACGACCAAACTCAGCAGGTGCTTCTTCAAACTTAATTTTGTCACCAAGTTCATAGGCTGAATTAATGGCAAGAGCATCTTTCAAGCTGATTTCCAAACGGCTATCAAATACTTCATCAACCACTTCACGGACAGTATAAACTGTAAAGTCACCTGTTTTTTCGTTGAAATCAATAGCTACGCTGTCTGATTGACCATAGCGTCTGCGATAAGCGGAACGAAGCGACTCTACCACTGCGTCGATGATATCTTCTTTTTTGATTCCCTTGTCTTCTTCCAAAATGCGGAAGGCCTCTAGCATTTCTTTACTCATGTTTTCTTCACTTTTGAATCCTCAAAAGCTATCCTTTCTTTTTCTATAATTTAACTGCTAAACGTGCTTTTGATACTAAACTGTATGGAATTCGGACAGTTTTCTTACGTGTCTTGTCCATATATTCCATAGTCAACTCATCCTCTTCGAAGGCCAACAAGGTTCCTTCAAAGACCTTTTGCTTATCGATGGCTTGGTAGAGCCCGACATGGATGTATTTCCCAACCGCTCCAGCAACGGCATCCTTGGTTTTCAAAGGACGTTCCAAGCCTGGACTGGTGATTTCTAGGAAATATTGTTCTGGGAAGGGATCTGGCTTGATGGTGTCTAGGACAGGACTGATAATTTCTGTCAAGTCTGCCGTGTCGTTCAAGGTAATTCCTTCAGGTTTATCTACAAAAATACTGAGAATCATGTCACTGCCAATCTTTCCATACTCGATATCCACGAGTTCGAAAGGAGCTTCTATGACAGGTTCTACAACTTCTCTGACTAATTCTACGATTGTTGCGATTGCGTCCACCTCCTCATAAGCAAGAGGCGAAGATATTTCCCCGCCTCTCTTTCTCATATTCTTACTCTTAGTATAGCACGTTTGCCAACTTATGTAAAGCAAAAGCACTTATACAGCCTGATTTTAGGCTATTTCTTAAAATTCTGCCTCAACTCGGTAGATAACTTGACCCTTGTTGGAGAATTTTTGCTCGTATTCTGTCATGACATTGCCTTCAAAATCACTGGCATGTAAATCAAGCCAGACACCATTGAGTTTCATACCATACTGAGAAAAACTCACGAGGCTGTACTCAAACAAGCCACGGTTATCCGTCTTGAAATGAATTTCTCCATTTTCAGGCAAGATACGCTTGAAGGTATCCAAGAAGGTTTTGTAGGTCAAACGACGCTTTTCATGACGCTTTTTAGGCCAAGGATCTGAAAAGTTCAGATACAAGCGATCAATCTCACCGTCTTCAAAGTAGTCAGTCAAGTCAGAACCATCTACCCACAAGAGCTTGATGTTAGGCACTCCAACTTCAAGCACCTTGTCCAAAGCGTAGCTCAAAACAGACTTTTGAATATCAATCCCGATATAGTTGATGTCAGGATTTTGCTTGGCCATACCTGAAACAAAGGCACCCTTTCCACTTCCAACTTCCACATGAATGGGATTATCATTACCAAACAAGTCCCGCCATTTCCCCTTGGCTTCCAAGGGATTGAGGACCACATACTGGGGATTTGCCTCTAGTAATTCTGTCGCCCCTTTACGATTTCTAACTCTCATCTTCTCTTTCCATACTTGTCTCGGAAGTGACGCAAGCCATGAATCTCCCGATTGACATTTTCTAAATCTTGGTTCATATAATACTTGGAAATCTGGCTCAAATAAGACAATTGACCGTACCAATACAATTTATTTAATACCGTCTGATTGTACTTGTAACCGTAGTAGGTCAACCATTCCTTCCACTGATGTTCTGGAATATAATGGCAGAGCATGTGAGCCACATCAAACATGCGGTCGGTCAAGCGAACCGAATCCCAATCTACCAAATAAATCAAGCCACTGTCTGTCTCAATCCAATTACTATGTCGTACATCTCCATGGACAATGGTCGCATAGTCCTCTCTAAATCCTGGAATAGTCTGACGTAAATCAGCCATCACTTCACTGATAAAATGATTTTTACGCAAAGCATCTGGAGCCGTTTCTTGCCAAGACTGTAGTAAATCTACAGGTGTTTCCATGGCATAGCCCAAACGACTCAACTGTGTCATCAACGGACGTGAGCGATGAAGACGGGTTAAGATATTGACAATTTGTTTACGATTCATATCATAGGGGGTCAATATCTTGCCTGTCAACCATTCTTGAGCACACATATCACGCCCATCTGCCAAACGGCGACTCCATAATAATTGTGGAGCAATTTGTTCTCTAGCTAGACCAGGTAGGATTGGAGAGGTGTTCATTTTTACAAAGATACGCTTCCCATCAGGATAGCTACCCATATAAGCCTTGCCACTTTTCCCAGGTATGGGAGTCAGTGTTAGCTCATTATCACCCAAATCCATTTCTTTCCTCCGTATAAAGTTTCCTTACTATTCTACTAGTTTTTGGCCTATTCGTCAACCGCTCCACACCCGATTCTCAAAGAAAAGCATCTCAATTGGCTTGGGTATCATTATAGAAAGAAAAAGGCAAGCACCGTCTTCTGCTTACCTTTTCATGATTTTTATAAATAATATAAGAGTGGCCAAGCATTGTAAAACATGTGAACTAGAGTAGAAACCCATAAGTTTTGGCTCTTTTTATAAGCAAAGCCCAGCAACAAGCCCCCAAGTAGATAAAAAATAAACGAAGGGACATTAGAAGGTCCATGCATAAAAGAAAAGAGAGAGGAAGTTAGCACAAGCCCTAACCAAGAATTGTCAAAAACCGCACCTTGAAGAAGTCCTCTGAAAATGAGTTCCTCTTGGATGGGTCCAAAAACTGAGGAAGTCAAAATCAAAGACAGGGAAATTCCTTTGCTGACTTCCGCCAAGTGTTGAACTCCTGCGCCAGAAGAAATAGCGAAGAAATGAATATAAACCAGCGTCTCAAGCACACTTAAAAGAAAGATTGCAATAAAAAGCAAAAGTTGTTTCTTACTTAACATCCCAAAAGAAATCATTTCAAACTTTCTAGCATAAGTAACACCCACCAAAGTTACAAGAAGACTTACAATAATCAGTGCAGGCTCATTTTGAAAAAAATCCCCATGGTTAATCGTATAAGGAACTGTAATGACGATTATTAGTACTAAAAATCCAAAACAAAAGGCATGAAATTTATCAAAAAACTCCATAAAATTATCCTCCTCACCAAACAGACTTCCTACGCGTCATCCTTTAGATCTAGCCTTTCCAAAACAAACCATTTTATACTCTTCAAACCACGTCAACGCCGCCTTGGATTATATATGTGACTGACTTCGTCAGTTTCATCTACAACCTCAAAACACTGTTTTGGGTAACCTGCGGCTAGTTTCCTAGTTTGCTCTTTGATTTTCATTGAATATAAGTTAAGATTGGCAAACTGTTGTAAAACATGTGGACTAGAGTAGAAACCCATAGGTTTTGGCTCTTTTTATAAGCAAAGCCCAGCAACAAGCCCCCGAAAAGATAATAGCAAAACGAAGGAATATCATAAGGTTCATGCATGAAAGAAAAGAGAGAGGAAGTCAGTATAAGCCCTAACCACGAATTGTCAAAAACCGCCCCCTGAAGAAGCCCTCTAAACATGAATTCCTCCTGGATAGGTGCCAAAACTGTAGCACTAACAATAAAGGAAAGCGAAAGTCCTTTACTAGCTTCCTCAAGGTGTTGAGCCGAAGCACCAGAAACAACTGAGAAAAAAGCATGATAGCTAATACTTACCAGCACAGTGAGAAGAAAGATTCCAATAAACAGCAAGAGTTGTTTCTTGCTTAACATCCCAAAAGAAATCATATCAAACCATTTCGCATAGCCAAAACTAAGGAAAAGCAAGAGAGTCTTTACAGCAATGAATGTGTACTGGTGTTGAAAATAATCTCCTTGATTGACGGAATATCCCGCTGCACCAACGATTGCAAATACTAAGAACCCCAAAAACATGGCATGGCACTTATTAAAAATTCTCATAAAACTAGCCTCCCCACCAAACAGACTCCCTATACGTCATTCTTTAGTTCTAGCCTTTCCAAAACAAACCATTTGAGTAACCAAAATCCGACCACATAGCCAGCCCCTAAGAATATAGCCATTAAAGCTAGCAGGGAATTTAGGGAATTAAAGACCACCGCAGATACAAAGGTTAGCACAAAAACATTAAAGGCAATGGTGTCAGAAGCCAAGACCAGAATATAGGGCGTCAACCGGTCTAAAGTTTTGGAATCTAGGAAAAATAAGTGTTTATACATGATGACCTCCTCTTGTCAGGCTCTACTGCTGTAAGATTAAGAAGACAGCTTGTTCTTTTTAAGGCTAACCTGACTACTAGATAATAGATATATTAAAGCATTAAAGACAATGAAAATATGTCCATAGAATAAAATCAACCTCACATCCAAACCAAGATAAAGTTTGACCATCAAAAAGATGAGCAAAAGAATTTGAAACCATATCGTTTTTCCAAAAATAAATTTAAAACGGTTTTTAATGTCTGCCTCCTTGATTTGTACCGTCACCCCTTTATTGGTAAGAAGAAAAACTCCTGCTTCAAACAAGCCACTGTAGAGAACCAGCCACCCAATCGATACATTAGAGATTTGTAAAAATGTCCCTAAAAGAATATTCAAAACACTACTCAAGAAAATAACAAGAAATAATCTGTATTTCATATTAAATACCTCCATTCATTTATTTCACGAACTTTTAATAGAGCCTTCTACTCAAATATCCTGATAAAAGAGAAAAAAAGCTACTTTTTATAATACTTCAAGCCCCAAATGAGTAGAAGCATGATGATCAAGCAGAGAATAGCGCCAATATAGGCAATTAATTGTTGATAGAATTCTCCAGCTGTGATACCTCTATACAAACAAATAATAGACATAAAGCCTGTCAAACCGATAAACATGAGTTGATTGGTTCTAGGACTAACCAAATCATCATCTTCAAACTCTCTTATCCTCATCTCCCTAGTGAGGTAAACAGTGACCAAAATAGAAGTCAAGTTAATAACCACTAAAAGAAATTGGAAAACCAAGGAAAAATTTAAAAACTGACGAGATAGAAATAGATAAGTGGAGACAAGCAAGGGCAACTGACCTAGGAACAATCTCGCAAGGAAGATGTTCCGTTTTTTAGCAAGAAAAGTTTTCATTTCTTTGCTCCTTTCTTTTTAGTTAAAGCAAGATAGATTATAACCGCAATCATATAGGCTATAGTATAAAATAGATGATACCAAATACTTTCCCTAAGTGGATAAAGAAAGATGGACATGATTAAATACAAAACGAAAATAATCAGTATTTTTTTCTTCATAAGATTTCCTCCTAAATGTGTGATTTATCTTATACTCAATGAAAATCAAAAATCAAACTAGGAAGCTAGCCGCAGACAGTACTGGAGTACGGCAAGGCGAAGCTGACGTGGTTTGAAGAGATTTTCGAAGAGTATTAGTTGAGCAAGAACCTTTACACTGCCAGTATAGCACTCATTTTGACCTTGGATCACTCAAATCACGAATGGTCATCAAAACATCTTGAATTGTAAAAAATTTAAAAAGCAAGCACGGAAAACATGCTTGCCCTTTACACCATATTGATACCAACTTAATTTATAGATTTTTTATCCTGCTATCACATATCATTTTGACAGGCGAAACAATATTAAAGAAACTCCACTGTAGATTAAACTAGCGATAAAAAATCTTTTTATCTAATTAGATCTATCTTTATTCTTCTTTGGAGATTTTAAAAATTTTTCCCTAATTAAATAAGTAATAAAAGAAATAAGCATACTAACAACAAAAACAATAAGAAAACTTTTGAAATCCATAATTACCTCCAAGTACACAAGCTCAAGTCTTTAAGCAAGCATAATAGCCAATTGTAACATTGTTTTTGCATTCACGAGGAATACCTTTTTTTACTTTCGTCCTATTACAAGCTTAATAAGGTTAGTATACTACTATTTTTTAAAATTTTCCATCCAAATCATAAATAGTCATCAAAACATCTTGAATTGTTAAAAATAAAAAAAGCAAGCATGAAAAACATACTTGCCCTAGGGGAACTTAACAATGTGAAAATACAAAATCGAAAACTATTCACCCTTACTTCCGTCTATTCTGATAGATTCTCATGATCGCAACAAGGATAGCAGCTGTCCCACTTGCCAAAAATAGGAGGGTAATGATAATGTTGAGAATTTCAGGCGTACTCCATATTCTGTTGATAAGACGGAGTAGAGATATAACTGTCAACTGAATCAGAAGTATTGATTCTACTCTTATCAATGAAGTCAGTTGGTTTTCAACTGCATATAAAAAGGCTGGTAGCAAAACACAGGCTATAGCAATCACAAACAGATTGCCCCCCGTTTCTTCTCCCTTGTTCACCACGAAAATCATGAGAAGATTCGATGCTATGATTAACGTAGAACAGATGATAAAAAAGGATTTCTTATTCATTTAATATACCTCACATACTATAGCAAAAGTCTGGCTCGATAAAGACAAACTTTATCTGTTAACTTCTGCCAATTTTTTCACAAATTTTCTAATAATAAACCTACAGCAAGTGAACCGTTAAAACCTGACGAAAGACTTGATCTTGACAGGTGGTATTGAGACTAGCATTGGGATAACTTTCCACAATCTTCATGACGGTATAGAGACCAACTCCCCTCTCCTCCCCTTTAGAACTGGCTCCAAAGGAGAAAATCTCAGAAATATCTATGCCCTCTTCTTTAATGGAATTTTCAATGATAAAGGTCTCCTGTGATCCATTTTTTAAAAAGGCGATTGAAACATGAGGTTGACTAGCCTCTGCACTGGCTTCAATAGCGTTGTCACAAAGGATAGACACAATGGTTAGAAAATCAAGTAGGCTCATCCCCTCAACCTGAATCTCCTCAGGAACTTCGACATTAAAGACAATGTTCTTATCTCTAGCTTTTAGAAATTTCCCTGCTAGAAGACTTTTGAGGGCACGGTCCCGAATATTCACCAATCTGCCAAGGTCATATTTGTTGTCCTGCAATTTCTGACTAGAATCCTTTAAGACCGAGTCGTAGACCTCTTTTATCTGCTCCATATCCTCCTCTTCAATGCCCAGACGTAGGCTGGTTAAGAGGTTGGTGTAGTCATGGCGAAAACTCCGCACTTCCTTGTAAAGTTCCTCTATATGCCGACTATAGCGTTCCATATCTCTGTAGCGCAAGGCCTGCTCTTGGTCCAGTCTCTCATGAAGTTTGTCCTTCAAATAGGTATCCAATTTCTTGATCATCCCCATAAAAAAGAGCAGGTAAAACACTAGAATCAGATGGCGAACAGTCGTTGATTGAATACCTTGTTCATATTCAAAGAAAGACAGACTTTGCATCACTAGATAGTAGCCCCCCATTATCCAGTTAATCGTAGTCAGGGACTTTTGAAAAGCTTTATCTAGAATCTCCTTTCTCAAGTTAGTGAAATCATAGTCCAACCATTTCAAAAAGACTAAAACTATGAAGCAAACGAATATCATCATCAATAAAAAGATAGGATTGCTATCTTTATCTACAATTTCTTGTCCCAAAAATGGAAGCACAAAATAGGAGACCCCTCTATAAAAGAGATTCACCAATATCATTGGAAAGAGACCATAAAAGAAGAGAAGTTTTTTAGGAAGCCCTCTTAACAGTAAGAAAGACAAGCCTATACCGTACAAGGGTTCTATAAAGTATAACAGATAGTCAGTCAAGACTAAAAATTTAAAAGTTGTAGCAATTGCTGCTAGAAGAAATTTTAGAAGAAAGGCCTTAAAAATTCTATCGAAAGTGAGACTAATTCCATCTACCTTAAAGAACATGATAATTTCTAGCCCAATAATAGCTAGTGAATACAATATCATCCAAAAAATATACATAAATTCTCCTCACCTAGTGCAAGTTATTGATAGCTTCAGACACTTCCCTGACCTTATAACGCGCGATCATACAGCTTCCACCATTGGGAAAGTAAAGAAGTTTTTCTTTCTTATCCAAACGAACCACATTGGCAGGATTGATGAGAAAAGAGCGATGGCACTGCAAGAGACGAGGCTCCTGCTTGAAAACCTCCTCTAAACTCGCTGTAAATTCCAGCCTGTCCGTCTTGGTATAGAGAATAACACGATGGGCTCTGGGCGACGTTTCGAGATAATAAACCTCTTTAAAAGGATACTGGAATTGGGCAAATTTTGATTTAAAGTAAAAGCAATCTTCCGCCAGACTTTTACTATCTTGACTATTGGCATAGAGAAGGGCTGTTTCGATCCGAGACTCAAACTCCTCTGCCGACAAGGCCTTATCAATGTAGTCCAAAGCAGACACTTGGTAGCGAAAGGACAGGGGCATAAACTCCGAGTGAGTCGTCACAAAGACGATGAGAGCATAAGGATCCCGGTCCCGAATCTTTCTAGCCACTTCCAGCCCCTTCATCTCCTCATTTCGAATCTCAATATCCAAAAAGAATAGCTGATGCGCACCCTTCTCATGCACCTCTGCCAGCAGTTGGTCTGGTTTACCAAAGACCTCAAAAGAGCTGGGAGTGATATGATGTTCTTTCAAAAGTTTCTCAATGGTCGTTTCAATTCTAGCTTGTTGGGAAAAATCATCTTCTAAAACAAATATTCTCATCTTCTTACTCTCCTTGTTTCGATTTCTTCCTAAAAAGAGAATAGCAAAAATACTTTGATACAAGCCCACCAAATCTTAAACAGGCCTTCAAAGCTCCTGAAAGGTGTCTTGCCCCTCAGATAAGTATGATAATCTTACAACTATTTTATCATAAAATCTTAACAGGACTATTCAGGAAATTTCAAGAACAATTAAAGATTTTATGGTGAAAAAGGAGATAAAAGTGATAAACTGACAGTATCAAAATACAATTGCTAGAATCAAAACTAGCACCCAGATTAAAGGAGGAATTTTCATGACCGATACAAATCCCATCAAAAGAGCTCAGACTTTGATTACTGACTTAAACAAAGCCTACCAAGCATGCAAACAGGCAAGCGCTGACGACGTCCGCTTTCAGGAGCAATTAAACTCTATTCTTGGCTTTCTAGCCAAGGCTGAGACAGTGGATAATCGAGTCTTGATTGAACTGGAAAAATTTTACCAGACTTCCAGTCTTCTCATGGGACTCAGCGCTCTCGATCCAGATGCTCCTACTCGCGCCGCTTGGCGTGCCTATGACCGCTTCCACTTTGACCAAGTCAAGACCAAGTTGAGTCTCTACGGACCAACCATTCTCTTGTAGAAAATAAAAGAAGCTGAGACAGACTGAACTCAACTTCTTTTTTAGTGTCATATAGGCAATGTTAGTCCTGCATCTGACGTTTAACCTGATAAGGTAAATACAAGACTTGTAAAACCAAACCAGATCCCAGTAAGGCTAGAAGGGCTAGTTTTTCTTGAAAGGTAATCAACCCAACAACTAATTCCACTACTAAGACGAAACTGGTCAATCCTCGGACTACAGCCTGCAAGCCTTTTCCCTTTTGCCCCTTGTTCAGTGGAAAGAGTTGGGTCAAATACTGGTAGTCAAAAGCATGATAGAGGGCCAGCAACTGAAAGAGCAAGAGGTAGTTAAAGAGAACCACCACTGCTGTCGCAATCCAAGCTTGCTCGATAAAAATCTGCGCCAGTATGGAAAGCAAGAGCAGACGGAGACTGAGCGCAAAGAGGTCTCCATTTCGCAGATAAGATCGCAGATAGAGATTTTGCCAAATCTTCCCAGGCACCTTCTGAACAGCCTTTAGGATAAAGTCCAGATAGGCACGACGCTTGACGCTGTTTGAAATTCCCTTGACCTGCGTAAAGAGGGCAAAGAAACGAAGCAAGACTTGTTTGCGCTTGCTTTCTTGAGAAATAACATAGTCCCAGTCCAGTCTATTTTCAGTGAAAAATTTGCTGGCCTTTTGACGAAAGAGGAAATATTTACCTACCCCCAATAAAAGCACATAGACCAGAAAAACTGGCAAGCCATAACCCATTGCTAAAAATAAAGGCGCAAATAACAGCAAGAAAAGGGTCTGGACAAAGAGCCAAAAGACTAGGGAAATGCCAGTTTGACGCTTGAGATGGAGCTTGATTTCCTCTTCTCCAACTAAGAGAAAGAGCTTGTCTGGAGCCTCCATATAGGTGGCAATGCCACCCCAAAGCAAAAGTAAAACAGACGTAATTCCTACAAACAAAAGGATAGGCCAATGATTTTCAGGAAAATCTTGCAAGAGTTGACTGTACTGATAGGCTAGAAAGCCCAGCAGGACAAGCAGGAACAAGACAAAGTGGTCATTGAGAACATAGCGCAGATAACCGACACACTCCTTACGAAAAGCCTGCTTTCTCTTTAAAAACAAGTCTTTCATAGCTCCTCCTCTTTGGTCAGAGCCAAGTAAATATCATTCAGACTAGCCTCAGGCATATCAAAGGCTTCGCGCAGTTGCAGGAGATTTCCCTCAGCACGCACCTCTCCCTTGTGAAGAATGACAAAGGCATCACACATCTTCTCCGCCGAATCCAGCACATGAGTACTCATGAGAATAGACTTACCCTTTTGCTTTTCCACTTCCAAAAGCTGAATCAAGTCTGCAATAGCCAGCGGATCGAGCCCCAGGAAAGGCTCATCCACGATGAAAAGACTTGGATCCACCACAAAAGCACAGATAATCATGACCTTCTGCTTCATCCCTTTTGAAAAATGAACAGGGAACCAGTCCAATTTCTGGTCCAGACGGAACATTTTTAACAGAGGTTCTACTCGATCAAAAGCCACTTTCTGCTCAATACCATAAGCCATAGCAACCGTTTCGATATGCTCTCTGAGGGTCAATTCCTCATACAGACTAGGTGTCTCAGGAATGTAGCCAATTTGCTTGCGGTAGCTCGTTGCATCTTCCTGCAGGGTCAGGCCATTGATATTGATGGATCCACTATAAGGTGTCAACAGACCAATAATCTCATTGATTGTCGTCGATTTACCAGCACCATTGAGACCAATCAAACCAACCAACTGCCCACTTTCAACAGTAAAGGACACATCTTTCAAGACAGGGACATGGACATAGCCACCTGTCAGGTTTTTAATTTCTAACATATTTTCTCCAAATCTGGTATAATGTAGCTATATTATATCAAAATTCAATACAGTAGAGGTAGATTTTATGTCAGATTGCATTTTTTGTAAAATCATCGCAGGGGAAATTCCTGCTTCAAAAGTATATGAAGATGAGCAGGTTCTTGCCTTTCTTGATATCTCTCAAGTGACACCAGGACATACCTTGGTCGTACCAAAAGAGCACTATCGCAATCTTTTGGAAATGGACGCTACCAGCGCTAGCCAACTCTTTGACCAAGTACCAAAAGTAGCTCAAAAAGTCATGAAAGCTACCAAGGCTACTGGTATGAATATCATTGCCAACTGTGAAGAAGTCGCTGGTCAAACCGTCTTTCATACCCACGTTCACCTTGTACCTCGCTACAGTGCGGACGATGACCTCAAGATTGATTTTATCGCCCACGAACCAGACTTTGACAAACTTGCTCAAGTCGCTGAAACCATCAAAAACGCCTAAGGAGTTGCTATGAAATTATCCAATCTACTGCTATTTGCAGGAGCTGCAGCTGGAAGTTATCTGATCACAAAAAATCGCCAAACCATCACAGATGAAGTCTTGAATACCACTGACCGCGTTCAAGCTATCAAGGATGATGTGGATATTATCCAAAACAGCCTGCAAATCATCGACCAGCAAAAAGAACTCATCAAGGAATACCAAGAAGACCTGACTTACAAGTTTAAAGTCTTGGAAAAAGATATCCAGACTAGACTAGCCGTTATCAAAGAAACACAGGAAATCGAAGATAAGTAAAAAGAGCCCAACGGCTCTTTTTTAAAACGTAAATAAGTTATATCCCATCAACTATACATCATAATTTAGGTAACTCATTCACCATTTCACAACTAAATCGAAGACTTTCCGCCGTAATGAAAACACCTGAAATAGTTTGGTTTCAGGTGTTCGGAAACTTTGAGACCTAGGCTCAAAGTTTAGGTATGGAACTTCGAAAAAGGTCGCTACCATCCGTCCATTACTTAAGGAAAGTCTTAAAAAATCTATAAAGCAAAAAGAGCCACTCGGCTCTTTTTGTTTATTCTCCTTCAAAAGCATCTTTAATATGGTCAAAGAAGCCTTTTTTCTTTGGATTGACTTTTAAATCACCAGCAGCTGCGAATTCTTTCAAGGCTGCTTTTTGGCGGTCATTCAAGCCTGTCGGTGTTACGACATTAACAGTAACGTATTGGTCACCAACTGCACCACCACGAAGACTCGGAGCTCCTTTGCCACGTAGGCGGAATTTCTTACCAGTCTGAGTTCCCTCTGGGATAACCAATTCAACATCACCGTGAACAGTTGGGATATCTACTGTGTCACCAAGAGCTGCTTGAACAAAGTTGAGGTTGAGATTGTAGAAGATAGTCGTTCCTTCACGTTCAAACTTATCGCTGGCTTCCACAGAAACCACTACATACAAGTCACCATAAGGTCCACCGTTAAAGCCTGCTTCACCTTGACCTGCTAGGCGGATTTGTTGGCCAGTTTCCACACCAGCAGGAATTTTGACATGGACGCTATGCGCTTGTTTCTCATGACCTGTTCCGTGACAAGTTGTACATGGATCTTTGATTTCTTTTCCGCGACCGTGACAGACATCACAGGTTACTTGGCGACGCATCATACCAAGCGGAGTCTGCGTATCGACATTAATGACACCAGCGCCATGACAGCGTCCACAAGTGACTGGACTTGTTCCTGGTTTAGCACCTGATCCATTACATGTACTACAGCTTGCTTCACGGTTATATTTGACTTCTTTTTCAGCTCCAAAAATAGCTTCTTCAAAGGTCAAGTTCACACGATACTGGAGGTCATCCCCCTGACGAGGAGCATTTGGATTGCGCGAAGCTCCGCCTCCTCCAAAGAAACTTGAGAAAATATCCTCAAAACCACCGAAGCCACCTGCCCCATTGAAACCGCCAGCTCCACCACCGAAGCCTCCAAAGCCACCATTGGCTCCAGTAGCACCGTATTGGTCATAGGCAGCACGTTTTTGGTCGTCACTCAAAGTCTCATAGGCTTCTTGAACTTCCTTGTACTTTTCCTCAGCACCAGGCTCCTTATTGATATCTGGGTGATATTTTTTGGAAAGCTTACGATAAGCCTTTTTGATCTCGTCTGCCGAAGCGTTTTTTGACACCCCCAGACGATCATAAAATTCAGTATTGTTCATACAAGATACCAAGACCGTAAAATTCGACTGAAAAATAGGAAATCTGACGCTGGAGCGATGCTCCTAGACAGATTTATCTTTTTTCCGAGAATTTAGGTCGGGTTCAATTCCTTTCTGTTATATTGAGTAAGAAATTTGGGAACCCGTGTTCAATTACCTGAACACCCTTGTTCCTTTCTATAATTTTCATGTAAATCTTTAGAGGCTGTTTTCTATACTCTGCTTCACTTGATTAAACTCTTCATCTGATAGAGTAAATATCAAATCCTCTTCAGCATACTCGTTCTGTTCTTTAAAATAGTTGTCTGTATTCTCTGCCAAACCTAGACCAAGAATCACTTTTCTTGCAAACTCTAGATGTGCAAAACCGATAGCCGTAATGATTTGTTTATCTTGGACAAGAACTTTCGGTTGGAAATTCTCACGTGGAAGAAATTCAAAATAGTCAAAGAAGTTTTGCCAAATTCCACCTGTAAATTTCGTGTCGTTCAACAAGCCAGCTTTCGCTAATAAAATGGACGCTGAAGAAATGGCTGCAATTAGGATATCTTGCTCATTAAGACTTCTCAAAAACGAAATCAATTTCTCATCTTGTAGAGCAGGACCTATATTTACCATTCCTGGCAAAATCACACAAGAATAATCTTCTATACGGATCTGATCCAATGTTTTCGTCGGTTGACAGGACAGACCATCCTCAGAGACCACCATCGAATGATCTGAAGCTACATAATCAATCGTGATGTCAAAAGACAGAGCTAAAGTGCTTGTTAAAGCGGTTATCTCATAAAGAGAAAAATTAGGATAAATGATACAAAGTACTTTTTTCATACGCAACATCCTCTATTTTATCGAAAAACAGAGGCTGGGTTGCAACCTCTGGATTTCTTCTTATCATTACGACGTTCAAGTTTTAAAAATCAAACTAGTAATGCTAAATCTAGCACTCCCTAACCTCTTGGTGAAAAAGACAAATCTTCCTAGAAACTAAAGTTTCTGCGTCAGATTTCCTATTTTCACTGTGAGGTTTTAACGGGCTTTGCATCTTATTTTTCAGTAAACTCTCCGTCTACGACGTCATCACCTGCGTTTCCTGTTGCTTGTGCGCCTTCTGCTCCTGCTTGAGCTTGTTGGGCTGCTGCGGCTTGTTCGTAAAGTTTAACAGCAAGTCCTTGAGCTTTTTCGTTCAATGCTTCAAGTTTTGCTTTCATTTCGTCCAAGTTGTTGTCTTCTTGAGCTTTCTTAAGGTCATCAAGGGCAGCTTGGGCAGCGTCACGTTCTGCATCGAAGCCTTTACCTTCAGTTTCCTTGATTGTCTTTTCAGTCGCAAAGATAGCTTGGTCTACTTCGTTACGAAGGTCAACTTCTTCTTTACGTTTCTTATCTGCTTCAGCGTTAGCTTCTGCATCTTTCATCATGCGGTCGATTTCTTCGTCTGTCAAACCTGAGTTCGATTGGATCACAATTGTTTGTTCTTTTTGAGTTCCAAGGTCTTTAGCCTTAACAGAAACGATACCGTTCTTGTCGATGTCAAATGTTACTTCGATTTGAGGAATTCCACGAGGTGCAGCTGGAATATCTGTCAATTGGAAACGTCCAAGAGTCTTGTTATCTGCTGCCATTGGGCGTTCACCTTGAAGAACATGGATATCAACGGCTGGTTGGTTATCTGCTGCAGTTGAGAAGACTTGTGATTTAGATGTTGGAATTGTTGTGTTACGGTCGATGAGTTTTGTAAATACTCCACCCATTGTTTCGATACCAAGTGACAATGGTGTTACGTCAAGAAGAACAACGTCTTTAACATCACCAGTAATCACACCACCTTGAATCGCAGCACCCATAGCAACAACTTCGTCAGGGTTTACTGATTTGTTTGGTTCTTTACCAGTTTCAGCCTTAACAGCTTCTACAACAGCTGGGATACGAGTTGAACCACCAACAAGGATAACTTCGTCGATTTCTGACAAGCTCAAACCTGCATCAGAAAGGGCTTGACGAACTGGAACTTTTGTACGTTCTACAAGGTCACGAGTCAAATCGTCAAATTTCGCACGAGTCAAGGTCATTTCCAAGTGAAGAGGTCCAGCCTCACCAGCAGTGATAAATGGCAAGCTGATTTGTGTTGAAGTTACACCAGAAAGGTCTTTCTTCGCTTTTTCAGCTGCATCTTTCAAACGTTGCATTGCCATCTTGTCAGTAGACAAGTCAATACCGTTTTCTTTCTTGAATTCTGCTACCAAGTGGTCGATGATTTTTTGGTCAAAGTCGTCACCACCAAGTTTGTTGTCCCCTGCAGTTGACAATACATCGAAGACACCGTCACCCAATTCAAGGATAGAGACGTCAAATGTACCACCACCAAGGTCAAATACCAAGATTTTTTCTTCTTTGTCAGTCTTATCCAAACCGTAAGCAAGAGCTGCTGCAGTTGGTTCGTTGACGATACGTTCTACTTCAAGACCAGCGATTTTACCAGCGTCTTTTGTTGCTTGACGTTGAGCGTCGTTGAAGTAAGCTGGAACTGTGATAACTGCTTTAGTTACTTTTTCACCAAGGTAGTCCTCAGCATAACCTTTCAAGTATTGAAGAATCATAGCTGAGATTTCTTGTGGAGTGTATTCTTTTCCGTTAGCAGAAACTTTTTCAGAAGTCCCCATCTTAGATTTGATAGAGATGACTGTATCTGGATTTGTAACTGCTTGACGTTTTGCAGCATCACCAACGATGATTTCTCCGTTTTTGAATGAGACTACAGATGGAGTTGTGCGGTTTCCTTCTGGGTTTGCGATGATTTTTGATTCAGTTCCTTCAAGAACTGCAACTGCTGAGTTTGTTGTACCTAAGTCAATACCGATAATTTTAGACATGTGTTTTTCTCCTTGTTAGTTAATTTTCTATTTTTGATATTTCCCTTAAGTGGTGGGGACGTGGGCAACTCCCTACGGGATTTCATCACTTATTTTTGAGCCTATTGTCTCAAAAATCCCCTGTTTCAGTAGCTTTTGCTACTGAAACTTTCACCACGGCGGAAAATATCTTCCTTGCAAGCCTCCGGCTTGCCTCTTATCTTTCTTCATAGTTTATTGTCGTTTCGGACAAGTTTTCTATTATGTAAATTGCGACACGAGGAGTCGAAATCGATTTTATTTCGACGACGAGTTGCTTCAGCAACCGTCAGAATTGCCTAATCGAACACGCCCTAAGCTCTGGGTAAAAAAGATAGATTTCCTTGTGTTCATCGAACACTTCGTCAATCTCCTATTTTTACAGTGAGCTTTTTACGGGCTTTGTATCCTAATTATAAACAACCACCATTGCTGGGCGTAGGATGCGGTCATGGAGTTTGTAGCCTTTTTGGAAGACTTGGGCGATGGTATCTGCTGGGTGTTCATCGTCTGCTGGGAGAGTTTGGATGGCCATATGGTAGTTATGGTCAAATTCACCGTCAGCTGCGATTTCTTCGATTCCTTCTTCTTTCAAAGCGTGAATCAAGCTTTCTTGAACCATTTCCAAGCCCTTCTTCACATCATCTGTCAAACCTTCAACTGCAAGTGCACGCTCAAGGTTATCCAAAGAAGGGAGAATCGCTTTTGCCAAGTCCTGACTACGGTAACGTTGCAAGTTTTGACGCTCTTCATTGGCACGGCGTTGGATATTTTGCATTTCTGCATGAGCGCGAAGGTATTTGTTTTCGAACTCATCTGCACGTTCATTTGCCAAGTCCAATTCAGACTTCTCAGGAGTTGTTTCTTCTACCGTTTCCACAACTTCCTCTTCTTGGACTTCTTCTACTTCTTCATTTTTTATATCTTGGGCCATTTTCGCCTCCTTTAATGATTTCAATCTTAATGTACTTCGTAATGATTACTGCTGAGGTAGCGGTAAAAATCTGTCAACTTCATAGTCAAAACACGGTTGACTACGTTGACTTGGTTGATTAACTGCTGGTAATCCAGATTAACAGGACCGATAATTGCTAGAATTCCAACTCCCCGATAAGGAATGAGGAACTTGCTACTAATCACCGCTAGGTCAGCTAGGCAGGACTCTTGACTGTCCGCAACTCGGACATTTTGCATCTGATCTTCACGCAACCCCTCACGAATCTCCAGAGCCACCTTTTGCGGATGGTCAAAGAACTGATAAGCTGCCAGATTAGCAAAATTCAAGAGATTGACCTTGCCCGCCACCACAATATTTTCGTTGAACATTTCCTTAAAGATGTGTTCAAAGAGATCAATCACATTATCCGTTGTTGTAAAGTAGCGCTGGATAATCTGCGGAATCTCCGTCCGAATCTTGTAGTGAATATCTAGAACGGTGTGGCCGAGGAAACGTTCCTGAATGATGCTCTTCAGTTTCAGCAAATCCTCCTGCAAAAAGTTCCTTGGAATCAGAAATTGACTGGTAACCGTTCGAGACTCGTCTAGGGTGAATACCGCCAAGGCTGTATGTTGCCCTAAAACAACTATATCAAAGGCTGTCAAGCGTTGCCTGCTCGGTTCAACATCCAGTGCTACTACCGTACAGCCACTCAGGTCTGTCAGTAGATTAGCAGCCTCTTGCAGAATATCCTCCAATTTGAAGAATTCCTGATCAAAGGCTTTGACAATCTCATAAACCTCATTTTCAGCTAGTCGGTCAAAATCCAGTGAGTGTTTCACATAGTACTGAAAACCAGCAACACTTGGCATTCGACCACTTGAAGTATGGGCCTTTTCAAGCAAACCTTGCTTTTCTAGAGCTGCCATATCATTACGAATGGTTGCACTGCTAGAGTTAATAGACTCTTGCAAGGCTTTAGATCCGACAGGTTCGTGCGTTTTGGTAAAGATGTCAATAATCAGATTTAGAATATCCTGCTGACGCTCTGTAACCATCTCATCACTCCTCTCTGTCTGACCGATTAGCACTCGATACACTCAAGTGCTAACTTATGATTCTATTATACACCCTTAAAAGAGAATGTCAAGACAAAAACTCAAAAAATTAGCACTCTTTTGCCAAGAGTGCTAAAAATCAGTCTAAAGACCTAGAACCTTACTGTTTATCTACTCGATATTTCCTTTTTAGTCTAAAATAACCATAGATTAGATAAGAAATCATGAAAGCATATAAAAGAAAAATAATAAAGAAAGACATAGAAAGTTCTTCTTTAAATAAACTCATACAAACAACCAAACCACCTAAGAAAGTAGCTGCACATGAACGAAGTCTAGATCGCATAACTTCCCATCTGAGCCCCTTACTCATATAGACTTGATCCTCTGAAAGTATATCAGAAGCTGGTTTACGAAGAATTGAACAAAAACCTGTTTCTATCAATTCCCAACCTCTATCTCTAAAATCTTGCAATTCATGTTGATGCTTTTTAAGAAATCTAGAATCATAGATACAGTAGATAACATCGTCTGGTTGACATTGGTCAAAATAGAACAAACCAAAACGACTCGTTCTATACCTCCAACCTTTCAAATGCATCTCATGCAAATATTCTTCTTTCTTGTCCAAATCAACAATGGTGAAAATCCGAAATTGCTTTTTATTTATCATGACTTTCCCTCCAATTTTGAGCATACCTATCCTATCATAAATCTGATAATTCCTTCTTTTTATGCCATAACTTCCAGCTAATATAGGCAACTATTAACAAAAGGATTAAAGACAAGAAAACATCTAGCCCGACCGCAAGAAAACTCCATAGACCATACGCATTACTTCTATTGAGCAATTTAAGTAAGAATGGTATATGTATGGCTAGCAAAAGTAAAACAGGTACTAATCGCAGTCTTAAAATGCGATTAACCATAGCTAACTTCCCAGCAGCGTCATTATAGATTTCAAATTCTGCATCCGATTCAATTTCAGAATGCGCTTTTCTAAAATAGGAAAAACCATTAAAGTCTGTAATATGCTCCCAGCCACAGTCTTTAAATAGTTGTAAATAGGAGGATCTCTCTGATTTTTCCATTGGGTAAAAATCCAACTGATAAGACACTTGCTCAGGCTGACACTTTTCAAAGGTATACTTAACTGCAAACAATAAGATAGAATAGCTTACTTTTCTAAGTTTCCAGCCCTTAACATGCATTTCTCTAAAGTATAGAGCCTCCCTCTCATAATCCGCAATTGTAAAAATTCGATAAACAATTTTCTTTTCCATCATCCTTCCTCCCGACTGTTTCTATAGAGCCGTTCAATACGCTTCAATTCAATATCTAAGACTTTTCGTCCCAAGTCTGTTATCTGATAGATTTTCCGTTTTTCCTCTTCGCGGACAAAGAAAATCAAACCATCCTTTTCCATTTTTGACAAGGTTCCATACATAGTTCCAGGACTAATCGAAACTTGCGAATCTGTCATCTCCTTGACCTTTTGCGTAATACTATAACCATGACCTTCCTTTTGCAGACAGAACAAGATATAAAAACCCGTTTCCGTCATCGGAAGATAGACCCGACGAATCTTATCCGTTAATTCCATTTATAGCTACCTCCTATTCAGTTCGATATATCGCATCTCGTTATACAAAATATATCACACCTCGATATAAAACACAAGAAAAAAGACCGCCCTCAGGCAATCTTTCTTCTATATTAGTATTAGTAAAGGTCTAAATAATTATCAATTTCCCATTGTGAAACGAAGGTTGCATAGCTTGCCCATTCGATTCGTTTGGCTTCAAGGAAACTAGTATAGATATGTTCTCCAAGAGCTTCTCTGACAACCTCATCTTCTGTCAAAGCTTTCAAAGCGTTGTGAAGAGTTGATGGAAGGTCTGTAATACCAGCTTCCTTACGCTCTTCTGCTGTCATGATGTAGATATTTTCTTCGATAGGAGCTGGTGCTTCGATTTTATTTTCAATACCATGCAAACCAACCTCCAAAAGAACAGCCATAGCGATGTATGGGTTTGCCATCGGATCCACTGAACGTAACTCAAGACGAGTTCCCATACCACGTGAAGCAGGCACGCGTACAAGTGGCGAACGGTTACGACCAGCCCAAGCAATGTAAACAGGCGCTTCATAACCTGGAACCAAACGTTTGTATGAGTTAACTGTTGGGTTCATGATAGCAGTATAGTTGTAGGCATGCTTGATCAAACCGCCAAGGAAATAGTAGGCAGTTTCTGACAACTGCATTCCTTTTGGATCATTTGGATCAAAGAAGGCATTGTTTCCTTCTGCATCAAACAAGGACATATTACAGTGCATACCTGATCCAGCAATACCAAATTTTGGTTTGGCCATAAAGGTTGCGTAAAGTCCATGTTTGCGAGCAATGGTTTTAACAACAAGTTTAAAGATTTGAATCTTATCACAAGCACGGAGAACTTCATCGTACTTAAAGTCAATCTCGTGTTGTCCAACCGCAACCTCGTGGTGACTGGCTTCTACTTCAAATCCCATTTTGGTCAAGACATTCACAATCTCACGACGTGTATTGTCCGCAAGGTCAGTAGGCGCCAAATCAAAGTAGCCACCCTTGTCATTCACTTCAAGTGTTGGGTCTCCATTTTCATCCAATTTAAATAGGAAGAATTCTGGCTCCGGCCCAAGGTTGAAGGATTTGAATCCTACTTCTTCCATGTGACGGAGAGCACGTTTCAAATTACCACGAGGGTCACCTGCAAATGGTTCACCTTCTGTTGTATAGACATCACAGATCAAACCTGCAACACTTCCGTTTTCATCTCCCCAAGGGAAGACTGTCCATGTATCCAAGTCAGGATGCAAGTACATATCTGACTCATTGATACGTACAAAACCTTCGATAGAAGATCCATCAAACATAACCTTGTTTGACAAAACTTTATCTAACTGTTCATCTGTAGCAGGAATTTCGACGTTCTTCATCGTCCCCAAAATATCTGAGAACATGAGACGAATAAAGGTAACATTTTTTTCCTTGACTTCACGACGAATATCTGCAGCTGTGATTGGCATGAGTTTTCTCCTTAATGTATAACTACTTGCGGTTGCCTAACCGCGACCAAAAGGTGACCGTACTGAAGCAAAGCGCCCCTGTTGGAGGAGTTCATTGTGAAGTGCACGACGCACCTCAGTCTGACTCACCGCTTTCTTGGATTTCGCTTCACGCTCAGCATATTTTTTCTTAATGGCAGCGATATTATAACCTTCAGAGATATAATCTTTAATTTCAAGCAGACGATCCATGTCATTCAAGGAATACATGCGACGGTTTCCTTCGTTTCGATCAGGTTTGATCAACTCTTGATCTTCATAATAACGAATCTGACGCGCCGATAGATCGGTCAACTTCATAACACTGCCGATAGGAAAAACAGCCATATTTCGGCGAAATTCTTTTTCCTTCATTTACAATTTCCTTCTTTCTGTCTATTATAGTCTAAAAAAAGACAAACGTCAATTGATAATGTTATAAAATGTAACATTATTTTTCTTTTTTTTCTAAAAAGAGACGAATACGGTCAATATCGTAATTTACCAGAATTGCGACAAAAACTCCCATAAAAGTTTCCGATACACGCGCAAACACGTACAAAATCGTTTCACCACTCGGAATCGATAGGGTAATGATTAACATGGCCGCTACACCACCAATAACACCTGCTTTGTTATTCATGGCTACATTTGTCATAATGGTTAACATGGTACAAATTGGAACAACTACTAAAGTTACCCAAAAAGCTTCATGGAAAAAGCCATTTAATAGGAAGAAGACCAGAGCATAGAGGCCACCGATACTATTTCCTAGAATACGTGAAGTCCCAAAATGAACACTCTTATCAAAACTCTCCCTCAGACTAAAAACGGCTGTCAAAGCACCGATTTGAAGACCTTTCCAGCCAAAAAAGCCAAAAATCAAGAGAACTAGAAAAACAGCAATACCTGTTTTAAAGGTTCGCATACCAAGTTTGAACTGGGATTTATCGAATTTATATTTTTTAAAATAACTCATAATCTCAACTTTCTATTTCCATTTTATCATAATTTGGGTGATTTTATGAGTAATAGTTGAGAGGAAGCGTTTTTATTTTAAGCAAAAGAAAAGAGGAACTTTTATCCCTCTCTTCTTTGATTCATTTAGAAAATCTTATTTTTCTGTCAAGGCTGCAAGTCCTGGAAGAACTTTACCTTCGAGAAGTTCCATTGATGCTCCACCACCAGTAGAGATCCATGAGAATTTGTCTGCACGACCAAGGTTGATCGCTGCGGCAGCTGAGTCACCACCACCGATGATTGATTTAACACCTGGTTGTTTCACGATAGCATCCATCACACCGATTGTACCAGCTTGGAAGTCTGGGTTTTCAAATACACCCATAGGTCCGTTCCACACAACTGTTTTCGCACCAGTCAAAGCTTCGTCAAATTTAGCGATAGATTTTGGACCGATGTCAAGACCAAGGAAGCCTTCAGAAACTGCTTCACCTTCAGTGTCACGCACTTCAGTGTAACCAGCAAAGGCGTTTGCTTCTTTTGAGTCAACTGGCAAGATCAATTTACCATTTGCTTTTTCAAGAAGAGCTTTCGCAACATCCAATTTGTCTTCTTCTACAAGTGAGTTACCGATTTCGATACCTTGAGCTTTGTAGAATGTATAAGTCATACCACCACCGATAAGGACTTTATCAGCTTTTTCAAGCAAGTTTTCGATAACACCAATCTTGTCTGAAACTTTTGAACCACCAAGGATCGCTACGAATGGACGTTCTGGAGTTTCAACTGCTTCTTGGATGTAGGCAATTTCGTTTTCAAGAAGGAAACCAGCAACTGCTTTTTCAACGTTTGCTGAGATACCAACGTTAGATGCGTGTGCACGGTGAGCTGTACCGAATGCATCGTTTACGAAGATACCATCTCCAAGTGATGCCCAGTATTTACCAAGTTCAGGATCGTTTTTAGATTCTTTTTTGCCATCAACATCTTCGTAACGAGTGTTTTCAACCAAGAGAACTTGTCCATCTTCAAGAGCGTTGATTGCTGCTTCCAATTCAGCACCACGAGTGACACCTGGGAAAACAACATCTTGACCCAATTTAGCAGCCAAGTCAGCTGCTACAGGAGCAAGTGATTTACCAGCTTTATCAGCTTCTTCTTTCACACGTCCAAGGTGAGAGAAAAGAATTGCACGTCCACCTTGTTCGATGATGTACTTAATAGTTGGAAGAGCTGCTGTGATACGGTTGTCGTTAGTGATTACGCCATCTTTCAATGGTACGTTGAAGTCAACACGAACGAGGACTTTTTTACCTTTCAAGTCAACGTCTTTAACAGTAAGTTTTGCCATGTTACAAAAACCCCTTTATTTATTTTATTCGAAACTATTATATCACACTTTGGAAATATAAGGAAAGATTTCACAAGATTTTTCGATATTTAATCTCCATGCCATGTTAAAGTTTATTATTTTTACTTTTTCTCACAAATTTTCTTTCTAAAATTTCATCTTAACACTTGTTAGATTTATTTTTATCCTTTAAAATAGAATAGGAGAAATTCCGTTATTATTTTTCGGAGGAAAAGAAATGTCCATTAATTGGCAGGAAATTTTATTTCACTTTTTAGGTGGTCTGGGACTATTCTTATATAGTATCAAGACCATGGGAGACGGTTTGCAACAAGCTGCTGGAGACCGCCTTCGTTTTTACATTGACAAGTACACTAGCAATCCCTTTTTAGGTGTTCTAGTCGGAATTGTCGTGACTGCCCTGATTCAGTCAAGTACAGGGGTTACAGTTATCACGGTTGGACTGGTCAGCGCTAGTCTTCTCACTCTTAGACAGGCTATCGGAATTATCATGGGAGCCAACATCGGAACCACCGTTACTTCCTTTATCATCGGTTTCAAGCTTGGTGAGTATGCTTTACCTCTGATTTTCCTTGGAACCATGTTCCTATTCTTTACAAAAAACAGAACAGCAAACAATATCGGGCGCATCCTGTTTGGTGTAGGGGGAATCTTTTACGCCCTCAACCTCATCAGTGCTGGTATGAGTCCTCTTAAAGATTTACCACAATTCAAGGAATATATGGTAACCTTGGGACAAAATCCTATTTTAGGAGTTTTTGCTGGTGCAGTGATTACCGTTCTCATCCAGGCTTCTTCTGCGACAATCGGGATTTTGCAGGGTCTCTATGCAGGTGGATTCCTTGACCTTAATGGTTCTCTACCAGTTCTCTTCGGAGATAATATTGGGACAACTTTAACCGTTATCATCGCGGCAGCTGGAGCCAATGTCTCTGCGAAACGCGTTGCTGCAACCCACGTTACCTTTAACGTTTTAGGAACTATTCTTTGCTTAATCTTCTTAGGCCCCTTCACTGCTATGATTGAGTACTTCCAAGCACTCCTTCACCTCTCACCTGAGATGACCATCGCCTTCTCTCACGGTGCCTTTAACGTAAGTAACACCATTGTACAATTTCCCTTCATCGGAGCCTTGGCTTTCTTTGTAACCAAGCTCATCCCTGGTGAAGATGAAGTTGTGAAATACGAGCCGCTTTATCTTGATGAGCATTTGATTAAACAAGCTCCATCAATCGCTCTCGGAAATGCCAAAAAAGAACTCCTACACTTAGGAAATTATGCTTCTAAAGCCTTTGACCTTTCTTACAACTACATCATTGACCTTAATGAAAAGGTTGCTGAAAAAGGACACAAAACAGAAGAAGCCATCAATACCATTGATGAAAAATTGACTCGTTACCTGATTACTCTTTCAAGCGAAGCCCTTAGCCAGAAAGAAAGTGAAGTGCTGACCAACATCCTGGATTCATCCCGTGATTTGGAACGGATTGGGGACCACGCAGAAGCCCTAATCAATCTGACTGACTATCTTCAACGTAAAAATGTCGAGTTTTCTGAAGCTGCTTTGGAGGAATTGGCGGATATCTATCAAAAAACCACTGGCTTTATCAAGGATGTCCTTGATAGCGTGGAAAACAATGATATCGAAAAAGCTCAAAGCCTGATTGAACGCCATAAAGAAATCAACAATATAGAACGTGTTCTCAGAAAGACTCATATCAAACGCCTTAACAAGGGCGAGTGTTCAACACAAGCTGGGGTCAACTTTATTGACATCATTTCCCACTACACTCGTGTATCAGACCATGCTATGAATTTAGCTGAAAAGGTCATCGCTGAACAAATCTAAGTACCAAGAAGCTATCCTAAATGGGATGGCTTTTTCTTCTCCTCATCAAGAATTGCTTTTCTAACATATAGAAAAATGCTTTGATTCACAAAGGAATCAAAGCATTTTAAAGAGTTCCCCGTACATAAGCGCAGAAGCCGCAGTTCCTCTATACTTGGCTTCTTCTCTTTTAATAAAACGAGCTAAGTTTATCAATTCAGGTGCCGGATGTTTGGGATTTAGGAGCAATTCACGATTGACCAGGCCTGAGAGACGAACTGCCAGCAATTGCTCATTTGTAGTAGGCAGTTTTTTAGCAGTCTCTAGGAGAGCAGCAACTAAATCTTCACTCAAATCATGTCGAGCATGATTGTAAAGATCTTTTACAAGGCTTTCTAGGTTTGGTTCTACCATCCCTACCACCTCCTTAAGTTTAATAGTTTTTAATCAAGTCAACTGTTGAACGATCCAATTTTTTCACCAAGGCTTGCAAGAAAGCTTGAGCTTCTAAGAAGTCATCCATTGCATAGAGGGTTTGGTGAGAATGGATATAACGAGCGCAAACACCGATTGTTGTAGATGGGACACCACCATTTTTCAGATGAGCTGCGCCAGCGTCTGTTCCGCCTTTACCACAGTAGTATTGGTACTTGATACCAGCTTCTTCAGCCGTTGTCAAAAGGAAATCCTTCATACCTGGGAGAAGCAAGTGACCTGGATCATAGAAACGAATCAAGGTTCCATCTCCAATCTTGCCTTGACCGCCATAAACATCACCAGCAGGTGAACAGTCAACTGCTAGGAAAACTTCTGGGTCAAACTTAGTTGTGGAAGTATGAGCACCACGAAGACCAACTTCTTCTTGGACGTTAGAGCCAAGATAGAGTTCATTTCCGAGTTTTTGGTCTGAAAGAGCTTCTGCCAACTCGCTCACCATGAGAACCCCGTAACGGTTATCCCAAGCTTTTGATATGATATTTTTTTCATTGGCTGTCAAGATTGCAGAGCTATCTGGTACGATGGTGTCGCCAGGACGGATGCCAAAACTTTCTGCCTCAGCCTTGTCCGCAAAACCGCCATCAAAGACGATATCTGCAATAGCTGGCATAGTTAGTCCACCCTTTCCGCGAGTCAAATGTGGAGGGACAGAACCCGAAATCACAGGAATTTCACGACCGTCACGAGTCAGGAGTTTGAAACGTTGGCTACTAACTACCATAGGATTCCAACCACCGATTTCTACGACACGGAAGGTACCGTCTGGCTTGATTTCGCTGACCATAAAACCAACTTCATCCATATGAGAAGCGACTAAGACGCGCGGTGCATCTGCAGCTTCTGAATGTTTAATTCCGAAAATACCACCCAAGCCATCTGTCACCACTTCATCCACGTGCGGTGTCAACCTTTCACGAAGATAAGCACGGACAGGTGCTTCGTGACCCGAGATTGCGGCAAGTTCTGTTACTTCTTTGATTTTTGAAAATAATGTTGTCATTTCAGTTCCTTCTTTCTTTCATCCATTTTACCACTTTTTATAGGAGAAGGATAGCGGGAAGGTGGATTTCTAAGTTAGTATCTTAGTCCTGCTCTATCTTAGAAAAGGATAGTATTCTCTTGCATATGAAGTGAAATCTAAGAAATATTCCAAGATTAATACAACCCTTGATTTGCGAGTAAAAAACAATTTTATAGCAATATCGTTCAGATTTTATCGAAAATTAGCAGAAAATAATTGACTTTCCTTTCTTATTTTTTTAAAATGGAACAAAACTAGAAAAGGAAAAATCATGACCAAAACAATTCTTGTTACAGGTGGGGCTGGCTACATTGGCTCCCATACCGTTAAAGCTCTTTTAAATGCTGGCTACCAGGTGCATGTCCTAGATAATCTCTCTACAGGAAATCGTTCAGCTGTAGATAGTCGTGCTAGCTTTAAACAACTGGATGTTTATGATGCTAGCGCCTTAAAAACTTACTTGGAAGAAAACAAGATTGATGCTGTTCTTCATTGTGCAGGTGAAATTGTTGTGAGCGAAAGTATTGAAAATCCAAGTAAATACTTCACTGCCAATGTTGCTGGTATGAACCAAGTTCTCAAAGTCTTATCTGAAGTTGGCATTCAAAAAATCATGTTCTCTTCGACTGCTTCCCTCTATGGTAATAACTGTATTGACAAGCCAGCAACTGAAGATACCCTGCTCGACCCTGTCAATCCTTATGCAGAGACAAAACTGATGGGTGAACGAATGATTTACTGGATGGCCAATCGCTACGACTGGAAATATGTCATTTTCCGTTACTTTAATGTTGCTGGAGCTGAAATGGATGCTTCAAACGGTCTGCGAGTGAAAAATCCAACTCATATCATTCCCAACATCAACAAGACCGCATTGGGACAAAATGATAGCCTGAAAATATTTGGAGATGACTATGATACACGTGATGGTTCATGTATTCGAGATTACATTCATGTCTTGGACCTTGCACAGGCTCATGTTAAAGGAATGAACTACCTCTTTCAAGAAGACAGTTCTTCTCAAATCTTTAACTTAGGAACTGAAAAAGGCTATACCGTCAAAGAAATCTTTAAAACTGCTGAAGAATTACTGAATCAAAAAATACCACACGAAATTGTTGCTCGTCGTGCTGGTGACCCAGCTAGCGTCCTAGCAGACGCATCAAAAGCTAAAAAATATCTTGATTGGAAGGCTAGCTACTCCCTCGAAGATATTATTTTATCAGATTATCGTTGGCGTGTTAAAGAAGGCAAAAACATTTTGGAATAAATAGCAGAAACATCAATAATAAATAAAAACACAGATAGATGGCACTTGATAAATACCAAGTATCATCTATCTGTGTTTTATACATTAGAATCTAATTTATACTCTTCAAAAATCTCTTCAAACCACATCAACGTCGCCTTACCGTAGGTATGGTTACTGACTTCGTCAGTTCTATCTGCAACCTCAAAATAGTATTTTGAGCTGACTTCGTCAGTTTCATCTACAACCTCAAAACACTGTTTTGAGTAGCCTGCGGCTAGTTTCCTAGTTTGCTCTTTGATTTTCATTGAGTATCAACTAACATCTTTACATGATAAAACGCATCCTATCAGAATCACTCAAACCTGATAGGATGCGTTTTTATCATTTCACTAAAATATTTTTGCCCAACCTCATTTTTCTTCTTGATTCCATTTAAGGGAAAAGTGGTCTGGGACGGGGTCCTTTCCTGTTTTCGACCAGGGATGGCAACGTAAAATCCGAGCCAAGCCCATCAAAACACCCTTGAAGCCATGTTTTTCAATAGCCTGAATCATATAGTTTGAGCAGGTAGGCTCAAAACGACAAGAGGGGGGAAAGGCTGGCGAGATAAAACGTTGGTAAAAGCGCACAGGCGCTATTAAGATTCGTTTCATTATTTCTTAGTTACAGCCATGGTATGTAGTTGGCTGATTTCTTTTTTGTTAAGACGACGGGATTCTCCTGGACGGAGTCCTGTCAAGTCTAGATGTCCAAAACGGGTCCGTGACAACTTGTCCACTTGGAGACCGACAGCTTCAAACATCTTTTTAACCTGATGGTTACGCCCTTCATGGATGGTCAACTGCACCACAGAACGGTTTTTGACTGGATCCACTTTGAGAATCTCATAGACAGCCGGCTTGGTTTTCTTGCCATCAATCTCAAGTCCACGGGTCAAGGGGCGGAGATTATCCTTATTGGCCACACCTTTAACACGCGCTACATAGACCTTGTCAATCTCATTACGAGGGTGAATCATTTCATCCGTAAAATCCCCATCATTGGTCAAAATCAAGACTCCTGATGTATCCCAGTCCAAACGACCTACAGGGTAGATGCGCTCTTTCACGTTGGGCAAGAGGTCGACAACCGTCTTGCGGCCCTTGTCATCTGTCACACTGGAAATGACACCGCGTGGTTTGTTAAGCAGATAGTAGACCTTTTCTTCGTTGTAGATAGGCTGGCCTTCAACTTCGACCTTGTCTCCTGACTTGATAGTGGTTGCTAGTTCACGTACCACTTGGCCGTTAACCGTCACCAAACCTTGCTTGATCAGCTCTTCTGCTTTTCTCCTACTGGCCACACCTGCGTGGGCAATATACTTATTGATTCTCATCTTCTTCTATCCTTTCACCAAATAATTGGCTTTCTTGCGCTTGAATCTCAAGCTCATCAATCACTGGCAGTTCTTCCAAATGGTTAATTCCCATGTAATCTAGGAAATAATCCGTAGTCACATAGAGGTTGGGGCGACCCAACACTTCTTTTTTCCCATCTTCTCTTATCAAGTCAAAAGCCTGCAACTTTGCCAAGGCCCCACTCGAGTTTACCCCACGGATGGCATCAATTTCTATCCGTGTGATGGGCTGTTTGTAGGCAATGATAGACAAGGTCTCAAGGGCAGCCCGAGACAAACTCTGGTTGATAGGTGCCTTGGAATATTCCTTTAAAATCTCTGCAAATTGAGGCTTGGTCACCAATCTATAAGCGCCCCCTGTCTCAATCAGAGCCAAACTGGAATCTGGGTCCTTTTCATACTTCTGGGCTAATTTTTCTAAACTCTGTTGGATGCCTGTTGGTGGCAGAGAGAGGAGTTCAGCTAACTGGCGGACTCTAATCCCATCTTCACCCGCTACAAACAAGAGCGCTTCTATTTTTGCTAAAGTACTCATCTTTCCTCTCTATCAAGTCTAGCTTTGGACTACTTGACTTTCTTCCTTCTTTTCCATGAGATAGATATCTCCGAAACTCTCCTCTTGCACGAGGATTAGTTCCTGGGTTTTAATTAACTCTAGGGTCGCTAAAAAAAGGGTAATGACCTCTTGGACATTCTGGGCTTCCTTGAACAAATCCTGCAAGCGCAATTGATCTCGTCCAGTCAAGGACTCTTTCACGATAACCATCATGTCCTCAATCTTATACTCATCCCGCAAGATAGTCGTGTGATTCTGTGCAAACTCCTCTTTTTTCTTGGCTAGGATATTTGAAAAAGCCAAAAAGAGGTCAATGGTCGTCTTGTCATGCACAAGCTCCGCATCTTCGTAAATCAACTCTGTCGGCGCTTTGGAATAGTGTTGGGCCCGTTCTTGATGCTTGGCTTCCAAGTGCTCCCCCAAGAGCTTGAACTTGCGGTATTCTTCGATTTGGGAGAGAAGATCCTGCTCCAGGTCATCCTCCAAATCTGTCACTTCTGCTACCTTTGGAAGTAGTTTGCGGCTCTTGATCAGCATGAGCTGACTGGCCATAACCATGTACTCCCCCGTCACTTCCAGACGCATGGCTTGCAGGGTTGAGACATAGGCTAGATACTGTTCGATGACTTCCGTAATGGGCACATCGTAGATATCCATCTGGTACTTAGAAACCAGGTGCAAGAGCAAGTCCAGGGGCCCTTCAAAATCTTTTAGTTTAATATCCATTATCTATATTTTTCTAAGGTCAGGACTGTTTTTAATCCTAATTTTTTTGCAATTTCGTACAAATCGACCTTCTTTTCTATCTGTCTTAGAATGAACTGTTCCCTCAAGGCTTGGGCTGATAAGGATGAAAAACCTTTCTCCTTGACAAAAGCTTCTAACTGACGAAAGGCCCACTGACGAGAATAGGCTTTCCCTCCCCTTTCAAAGAGATAGGTCTGGCCCATCAAGGGTTCCAATTCTGAAAGCAAGGTCGTGGGAATGGTAACAATCCTCTGTTGAGAAGCCTTCTTGATTCGCAACACCTGAAAATCCAGATTGATATCCTCAACCTTGAGAGCTAAAATCTCACTCGGCAAGAGCCCCATTTCCAAGATAAGTAGAGCCAGTAAACGCCCCTCTGGAATATCGCTTTCCTGCCAAAAAGAGTCTAAGTCTAACAATTCTGGCTTTTCGGTCTTCTTTTCAGCTTGTTTAGCTAATTCCAAGCGGTAAAAACTATCCACTTCTCCTTTTTGATAGAGAAAGTAGAGAAATTGGTTACAGGCCGAAATCTTTCGCTTCTGGGCGCTGATTTTTAGATCTGCTAGCTGGGCTTGGTAAATCTTGAGACTGGTCTCAGAAATCTGCTTGCCCACAATGTCTAAAAATTGTTCCAGATCATACTTATAGGACTGCTTGGAATTGGCAGATAAGCCCTGCTTTTCTTCTAAAAAGGCTGAAATCCTATCTCTCATTTGCATCGAATCTCATATTCCTTACTAAAATCATGCAAGAGGGCATTGACTGCCTTGAGGATAGACTTGCGCGTGATAATTCCTTGGAAAATCCCAGACGCATCCACAACCGGCAAGAAGGACTCATCTACCAGCTTGTGCAAGACCTCCGTAATGGTAAAATCAGGCGAAACAACCGCTACGTCCGTCTTGGTCATATGAACAATATCCGTATCTGCCATGATTTCTTGGCTCAAGTCATGCTCCATCTGATAAGCCATAATATCTCTGAGCCCAATCGTCCCAACAAACTGTTTTTCATCTGTTACAACAGGAACACGGGTATAGGTCATCTGACTAAGCAAGAGGGTCGCGTGATCTGCATTGTGGGTATCAATCAACACGGCCAGATTTTCAGCAGGGGTCAAAAAAGTTTCCTCCTGCCCCAACAAGAAAGTCTCAAACTCCTTGGCAATCATCGGCTAAACTCCTTAGACAACCCTGGATACACCTCATGGTCTCGTGTCAAAAAGTCCACTTTGAAGTAACTATCATCAATCTCCACACGAGCATAGAGACATTCTCTGATGGTCCCACGTGGTTGACTGATGGAACCTGGATTTAGAAAGAGGGTCTTACCTTCCATCCAAGCGCTTGGCACATGCAAGTGACCATAGAGACAGATATCGGCCTCTTCTTCCTGAGCCCAGTAGTCCAACTTTTGAAAGTTGAAATTGATGTCAAACAAGTGACCATGGGTTTGGATAATCTTAGTCGAACCAAGATCAGTCACCAAACGTTCTGGGTAACCTGCATAGAAGTCCATATTCCCTTTAACAACACGGATGCCTTCCCAAAGGGGAGAATCAGGGCGCAGTTCAGAATCGCCGTTATGAAAAACGGCATCAACTTTGCCTACATAGCGATCACGGATTTCTTCCACAATCAAACTATCGCCATGAGAATCGCTCATTACAATGATGATTTGCTTTGCCATGATGGAAATACCTCCAAAAGTTTCTTAACGGCTAAGGCACGGTGAGATTGGCTATTTTTTTCTTCAAGGGTTAACTCAGCTGATGATTTGCCTGTCTCTCCTACAAGGAAGAGAGGATCGTAACCAAATCCATTTTCACCCTTAGGTTCAAAGTTAATGTAGCCTGGCCAGTCTGCTTCAACAACCAAACTTTCCTTGTTTGGGCTGGCTACGACTAGGGTTGTATGGAATTGAGCCGAGCGGTCCTTGAGTTCAAAGACCATGGCTAATTCGTGCAAGAGCTTGGCATTGTTTTCACGATCAGTTGCTTCCACACCTGCGAAACGAGCTGACCAGACACCTGGCAAGCCGCCTAGGACATCGACTTTGAGACCAGAATCATCTGCCAGAACCATCTTGCCCGTTAATTGAGAAATGGTTTCCGCCTTAAGGCGGGCGTTTTCTTCGAAGGTCATGCCTGTTTCTGCTACTTCAGGCAAGTCAGGATAGTCATTAAGATTTTCCACATCGTAGCCTAGCTTGTCAAAGATAGCTCGGAATTCCTTGGTCTTGCCCTCGTTACGAGTCGCAATCAATAAGGTTTCTCTGACCTTGCTTGTCTCAAAGAAATCATGAACATTGACCCCTTCTTTAGGCAATTCTACATACAAGAGCTGCCCATTTTCAACCAAGAGCAGGGCTCCCTGACGTTGAATAACTTCCAAATTTCGTCTCATTTCTTGGTTAAGGATATCTACTACAAAAGACAATAAACGGTAGGGAGAACCATAGCGTAAAACAGTAACTGAAAGTGGAAAACCTCGTTCCTCGTCTCGAAAGATTTTGGCCAATCCAACTAGAGGAAAATCCAAGTCTTCATCAGTCAATGTCCGGACACCACCAAAAATACTATATGAGCCGACATACCAGTCCTGGTCATCCTTATATTCATAAATTTTATTTGTCATAATTCTACATGCTCCACATAAATCTCTTTTTCCAGCCATTCTTCACCAATTTGTGCAAAACTTTGGTTGCTGGCTGTTGTGTAAAAACGGTGATGGAGTGGTCCAGCATCGCGACCACGATTGATTTCAAAATAATTAAGTAAGACTGAGATATCTCGTACGCACTCTGCTCCACTATCGATGAGCTGAACCTTGGGCCCCATGACATTTTGAATAATAGGTCTGAGGAGTGGATAATGGGTACAACCCAAAATCAGGCTATCCACCTTTCCAACCAAGGGACGCAGGGTTTCATAGACCACTTTCTTGGTGACACTGGTTGACAGAGCACCCGACTCAACCAAGGGAGCAAACTTGGGACAGGCCAAACTCTCCACCTGTAAGTCCGGATCCAAATCATGGATTTTCTGACGGTAGATGTCTGATTGTACCGTCATGGGTGTTCCAATCACTCCGATTTTCCCACCTTGGCTGGACTTGATGGCTGCCGAAGCTCCTGGCAAAATTACACCCAAGACAGGAATATCTAGTTGAGCCTTGATTTCTTCCCAGACGACAGCAGTCGCAGTGTTACAAGCAATGACAATCATCTTGACATCCTTGGTCAAGAGAAAGTTGACCAACTGCCAAGTATATTCACGAATTTGCTCAGCAGGACGGGGGCCGTAAGGCGCCCGTGCCGAATCTCCAATATAGACGATTTCTTCATGGGGAAGCTGGCGCATGAGCTCGCGCACAACGGTCAAGCCCCCGACACCCGAATCCAAAAAACCAATTGGTCGATTATCCATACAGTCTTCTTTCTAGTCTTTTTTCTGATTGATAGTTCATTATGATTACCGTTCCTTATGAACTGAATAATGACAGCCTAATCAACAACTATCTCTCTTAATCATAATCAAATATCAATAGAATGCAAGGAAAAAGTCTCATCCCTAAACCCTTAGCCAACATAGTGAGAAGTCTGGAACTTTCATCCCAGACTTTTCCTTATTTATTTTTTCTTTTTATTGTTAGCAAGGGCTGCCTTTTGTTGGCGGATGATTTGGTGGTAAACTTGTTGTACCTTTGCTTCGCTTGGTTTTTGACCATTTGCACTCAAAAGAGTACGAACTGCTTCAGCATTCAAACGTGGGTTGTCAGCGAATTCTTTTTCAATTTGCTTACGAACCAAGTACATTCCTCCAAGAGCCCCTCCTAGAAAAGCTAGCACAATCAATACAATTGCTAATAGTAAATCCATCATTTTTCTCCTGTTTCTTTTTGAGTCCCTTTCATTATACCATAAACTAGCCACCCTGACCAGTTTGTTTTACGCTTTCAGGGAGGGAATAGACAGCAAAAAGAACCCTGCTTTTCTGCAAAAGAGGCCTCCTTACTGAGTTTATACTCAATGAAAATCAAAGATCTGACGTGGTTTGAAGAGATTTTAGAAGAGTATCAATTTCATATTTCTGCCTATCCATTTATACTAATAAAAGACTGAGACACCACATCTCAGCCTTTTTCTTTATCCCAAAACCAACTCATCACTGACTAGACTTTGGCCACTATTTTTCTGAAAAAGATGCATGAGATCTTCAACCGTCAGATGCTTTTTCTCTTCTCCTTTGACATCCACCACTATCTTGCCCTGATAGAGCATAATGAGACGATTGCCGTACTCAATCGCATGGTTCATATCGTGGGTAATCATCAAAGTCGTCAACTGATGGTGTTCCACAATCTTTTGCGTCAAATCCATCACCATTTGACTAGTTTTCGGGTCAAGTGCCGCAGTATGTTCATCCAAAAGCAAAAGTTTGGGTTTCACCAGAGCAGCCATGATTAGGGTCAAGGCCTGTCTTTGTCCTCCCGAGAGGTATTGAGTATCTACTTTCAAGCGATTTTCAAGACCAATATTCAACTCTTTCAAAGCTTCTTGGAACTGGATTCTATCCTTCTCCTTCACACCCCAGCCAAGTCCTCTCTTCTGACCACGTCTCAAGGCAATGGCCATATTCTCCTCAATCGTCAAACGAGAAGCTGTCCCCATCTTCGGATCTTGAAAAACACGGGCAATATCCTTGGCTCTCTTTCTTACACTCATATTTTTAATGGATTTGCCTGCCAATAAAAGGTCTCCTTCGTCCACCGATAGATTGCCAGCCAAGATATTCATCAAAGTGGATTTCCCTGCTCCATTTCCACCAATCACAGATATAAAATCTCCCTCTTCAACTTCTAAATCTAATCCTTTGAGGACATGGTTCTCATTGACCGTCCCTGCTTCAAATGTTTTGTGAATATTTTCAAGTGTTAACAAACTTGCCATAACTTTCTCCTCCTATTCATTTCTCAATTTCAGACCACGAATCTTTAATCTCTTTTGCAATTCTGGTGCAAATAAAACTAAGGCTAACAAGATTGCATTAAAGAGACGAACTAGATTTTGATCTAGATTTGGAATTTCATAGATATTTAAAATAATCAAGCGGTAAACAATTGCACCAATTCCAATAGATAATAAGCGGCCTCCAATGGTCAAGTCGTGTATCAAGACTTCCGCAATAATCACTGCACTCAAACCAACAACGATGGTTCCTGTCCCAGAAGTCACATCTGAAAATCCATCATTTTGGGCAAACAAGGAACCACATAGGGCAATCAAGCCGTTTGAAATCATGTAACCAACAATCTTCATGGTGTCTACATTGACCCCATTGGCCTCAGTCATCGGAATATTGTCCCCAGTAGAACGTAAAACCAAACCAATCTCCGTTTTCATCAAAAGGGTCAAGACCAAACAAACAAGTAATAGACAGGCCAAACTAAGTGAGAAAACAGTTTCTTCGTTTGTCAATCCCAAGCTCACCAATTGTTTAAAGACGGTTGCAGAATCTCCCAAGGAAAGATTGGGCACACTTCCCATGATTTTAATATTGATCGAATAGAGCCCTGTCAAGGTCACAATCCCTGTTAAGAGAGCTGGAATTTTCATCTTGGTGTGGAGCATTCCTGATACAAGACCTGCGACCATACCTGCCAGCAAAGCCAGTAAAGTCGCAATCCAAGGATTTGTCCCTACCTGTATCTGTGATACAACGACAGCTGCCCCCAGAGGAAAGGCTCCCTCAGCAGTCATATCCGCAATATCCAAAATACGGAAAGTCAAGTAGACTCCAATAGCCATAATCGACCATAGCAAACCTTCTGATAAACTAGATAATACAAAATTCATCTTAAACCTCCTTATTCCTTACCTTCTAACTTACTGATATCAATTCCTAGCGCAGCCGCCATTTCTTGATTGGTATGCAATTCCAGTTTTTCAGGCAACTCAACTGCTATATTTTCTGGCTTCTCACCTTTTAAAACACGAACCAGCATTCGTGCTGTCTGACGTCCCAATTCTTCATAATTGGTTCCGTAGTTATACAAACCACCAAGCGCAACCATTTCTGTTGAACCACCAAATACTGGTACCTTGTGTTTAATAGAAACCTGCTTGACTGTTTCCATGGTTGACGAAATGATATTGTCCGTTGGTACAAAAACCATATCCACCTCTGTCATCAAGCTCTCTGCTGCCGCCTTGACGTTGTTACTATCCAAGATTGTTTTTTCAACAACGGTAAAGCCTTTTTCTTCCAGAAGACGCTTAGCTTCATCCTTTTGGACAACTGAGTTTGGCTCGCTCTGAGTATAGAGAATTCCAATCGTTTTAGCCTTTGGCAATACTCTCTTTATCAAATTGATTTGAGTTGAAATGGCATCTGATGACTGATCGCTTGTCCCAGTTACATTGCCCCCAGGATGCTCTCTTGACTCAACCAACTTGGCGCTGACAGGATCTGTTACCGCTGAAAAAATAACAGGTGTCGTTTGTGTTGTATTGGCCAAGCTCTGAGCAGAAGGTGTTGCGATGGCTAGAACGACATCACTAGATTCTGCTAATTGCTGGGAAATGGTTTTTAGATTTCTTTGTTCTCCCTGTGCATTTTGCAAATCAATCTCGATATTTTTCCCCTCAACATAGCCTTGCTTGGCCAGCTCATCCACAAAACCTTCTCTAGTAGCGTCTAGAGACTGGTGGGTAATAAATTGTGAAATACCGATACGAAAGACATCTTTTTTCTTATCTGCCTTCAACTGATGCAAACTAATCAGAGAGGTCAAGAGAATCCCCACTACCAAGAGGGGTGCTAGTAATTTTCGAACAACTTTCATAATGAAACTCCTTCTCAGAAAAGATAAAACAAAAAACCGCCTAGATACTATCTAAACGGATGCTTGAAATAATCTAACAAGTTATAACTTTGCTAGTCCATTTAGATATTCATCTATATGGACCACAATCAAAAATCTTAGCCACATAGATACAAACAAATTGCTTGAACTGTTTGCATCCATGGTGACATGTCTACAAACACTATCTAAAGTAGCTAAAGTAAAAGTTTTGATTCATCGTTACAGCTTGTTTCTTATTCATTTCTTTTTCTGCTTTCTTTTTTTGATGTTTCCTATCTTACCACCTTTTTCATCACCTGTCAAGAATATTTCAGAATTTTTTAAATTTTTTCGAAAATTCTTTCAGGATATTTGCAAAGCATTTTCAAATCAGTCCAACAAAAAAAGGTTTATAATTTCCATAAAAGTTAACATGGAAATTATAAAACCATTATTAGTTTAATCCTTGTTGATAACGTGCCAATTCGGCTTGGTTCGCCCAAACATAGTGACCTGGACGGATTTCAACCATAGACGGCTTATCAGTCTCATAGTCGTGTTGACTTGGGTCGTAAACCTTCAAGACCTTCTTGCGTTCCAAGATTGGGTCTGGAATTGGTACCGCTGAAAGCAAGGCTTGAGTATATGGATGAATTGGATTGTTAAACAATTCTTCTGTTTCTGCAACCTCTACAATAACACCCTTGTAAATAACCGCGATACGGTCTGAAATAAAGCGAACGACCGATAAGTCATGGGCGATAAAGAGATAGGTCAAACCAAGTTCTTTTTGGAATTTTTTGAGCAAGTTCAAGACTTGGGCACGAACAGAAACGTCCAAGGCTGAAATGGGCTCATCCGCAATAACAAAGTCTGGTTGCATGACCAAGGCACGAGCGATACCGATACGTTGACGTTGACCACCTGAGAATTCATGAGGGTAACGAGTCAAGTGCTCAGCAAGAAGACCTACTTCACGAATAATATTTTGAACTTTCTCTTTACGTTCTTCTTCATCCTTGAACAGATGATGATTGTAAAGACCTTCAGAAATAATATAATCAACAGTCGCACGTTCATTCAAACTTGCGGCAGGGTCTTGGAAAATCATCTGGATCCGACGAATCAATTCTGCAGCTTGTTCACGCGATTTCTTACCATTAATCTTTTGACCTTCAAAAATGATATCTCCATTACTTGTATCATTTAGACCGATGATAGCACGACCAATAGTTGTTTTCCCACTTCCTGACTCACCTACAAGCGAGAACGTTTCTCCCTTGTTGATAAAGAAGTTAGCATTTTTAACCGCGACAAACTTCTTACTTCCTTCACCGAAGGAAATTTCTAAATCTTTGATTTCTACTAATTTTTCAGACATTTCCTTCCTCCTAGTCTGCCAGATGGGCAAATCCCATTTTATCACGGATCTTATCGTGAAGATTTGCAATCACAGCTGGTTTTTCTACTTTTGGAGCATCCTCATGAAGTAGCCAAGTTTTAGCCCAATGCGTCTCTGATACTGAGAATTGAGGAGCTTTTTGTTCGAAGTCAATCTGCATTGCATAGTCAGAACGCAAGGCAAAAGCATCCCCTTTCAGGTCAGTATAAAGCGACGGAGGTGTTCCTGGGATTGAGTAAAGATCCCCTTTATCATCAGCAAGCTGAGGCAAGCTAGACAAGAGACTCCATGTATATGGATGGCGAGGATCATAGAAGACTTCCTCAACCGTTCCATACTCAACGATTTCTCCTGCATACATAACTGCTACCTTATCTGCAATACTTGCTACCACACCAAGGTCATGGGTGATAAAGATTGTTGTGAAATGGTACTCGTTTTGCAAGGATTTGAGCAAATCAATAATCTGTGCTTGGATGGTTACATCCAAGGCTGTTGTTGGCTCATCACAGATCAAGACATCAGGTCGGCAGGCAAGGGCAATAGCAATAACGATACGTTGACGCATTCCTCCAGAATATTGGAATGGGTATTCATCAAAACGTCTATCTGCTTCTGGAATCCCAACCTTATTCATGTAGTCAATGGCCAATTCTTTCGCTTCTTTAGCTGTTTTTCCTTGGTGTTTTACAATAACTTCTGTAATCTGACTACCAATTGTTTTAATTGGGTCTAAACTAGTCATTGGATCTTGGAAGATAGTCGCAATCTTAGCACCACGAATTTGTTCCCAATCCTTGTGAGAAGACAAGGCTGTCAAATCCTGACCACGGTAGTCAATGCTACCTTGAGCAATGCGACCATTTTCTTCAAGCATACCAGTGAAGGTTTTTGTCAAAACAGATTTCCCTGATCCTGACTCACCTACCAAGGCCAACACTTCACCTTCAAGCAGCTCAAGAGAAACGCCACGAATAGCTGTCAATACTTTGTCACGAACGTCAAATTCCACGACAATATCGCGAGCAGTCAAAATTACATTTTTTTCTTTTGTCATTTCTACTCCTATCTATGTGTACGTGGATCACTAGCATCTGCTAAGTTTTGACCAACTACGAAAAGGGACAAGGATACCAAGACAAGAGTTGTCAATGGAATCCAGAACAAGTAAGCATTGGTTGTTACGTTTTGTGAATAATCCGAAATTAAACGACCCAAACTTGGCACTGTAATCGGTAATCCAAGACCGAAGAAAGACAAGAAGGCTTCGTATGAGATAAAGCTTGGAAGCATTTGGGTCATCGTTGTCACAATAACAGAGACCAATTGAGGCATGATGTTTTTGGCAACAATCTTCAAGGTTGGTGTTCCCAAAGTACGTGACGCCAAGTTGTATTCCAAATCACGATAACGCAAGATTTGCACACGAATCATGAAGGCAATCCCGATCCATGTTGTCACACTCATGGCAAAAATCAGATTCCAGAATCCAGCTCCGATTGAGTAAGTCAAGACAATGACAATCAAAAGAGATGGAATGTTGGAGATGACGTTATAAACTTCCATCATCACACGGTCAACTGATTTTGAAATTCCCCAAATACCACCGACAAAGACACCGATAACTAGGTTAATCACTGTCGCAATCACAGAAATGAGGATAGAGTTACGAGCTCCGAACCAGACACCGTCAAAGAGAGATTTACCGTTACTGTCTGTACCGAACCAATGCTCAGCATTTGGTTTGATATAACGAGCACTAAAGTCGTTTACCTTGCTGACATCATTGAAATCAAACTTAGAAAACATTGGGTAGATGAAACTCATCAAAATGATAGCCACCAAAATTCCCAACATGACTACAGTTGATTTTTTCTTCATGAATTGTCTAAACACTGAACCCCAGTATGAATAAGCTGGCGCATCAATGGCTTCAGAGGCAAAATCGTCACGTTTTACGAACTGAAATTTTTCTTTATCGATTGTAGACATTATTTGCCTCCTTTCTCAGTCAATTTAATACGTGGGTCAATAATCGTCATCCAAATATCTCCCAAAAGAAGTGAGAAGATAGAAATACATGTAAAGATGAAGACAAGACCAACGACCATAGAGTTATTAGATGCTTTTACAGAGTCAATCAACATTTTACCCATACCTGGGAAGGCGAAGACTGTTTCAGTAAGGGTTGCACCACCGATAACCCCGATAACAGCACCAGGAATTCCTGAAACCAGCGGAACCATGGCATTTTTAAAGATGTGTTTATTTGAAATTTCTTTTTCAGACAAACCTTTGGCACGAGCAAAACGTACAAAGTCTTGTGATTGCAAGTCAATCATATAACGACGAATCCAAATAGCTGTACCAGGAGCACCCAACAAACCAAGGATAACTGCTGGTAAAACGTAAGAACGCCAATCTCCAGCACCCAAGATAGGGAATGAATCTGGCAAACCGATTGAAGAACCAGCCAAACGAACGATATAAACCAAGGCAATGGTTGGAAGAGCCATCAAGAAGGTCAAAGCCCCTGTTGAGAAGCTATCAATCCAAGTGTTCTTAAAGCGAGCCATGGCTGAACCAAGTGGCACGGCAATCGCATAAGAAATCAGCAAACCGATCAATCCAACGACAGCAGAGCTAGCAATCATAGAAGGATATTGGTAGTTACTTTCAGTTGCAGTATATGGGTCATCTTTCCCATAGTTAGCTACTTCACGAGAGTCAGCCTGACTAGGTGATTTGTAGGTTCTTGAGTAAATATTTACAGAAGAAGTTTTCTTACCTGTTGGGAACTGAACTTGAGATGTTTTTGTTTGTCCTTGTCCCTGAGTAATAACCTGTAAAACAGGGCTATTAGCATAGGTTGGATAAGAGTCGCCTAAATTAATGTTCACAAAATTTTGATGCACAAATGGGAACTGACTGTTGAAGTACAAGAGATATTTGTGTTTAGTTCCTGAACCAACCAATGACCATCCGATAGCTGGATCGTTTTCAAAACGAAGGTAACGTTTCAAGTCTGGATTTTCAGGGTCTTGAATTTTATTAGTATGGTCAATGTCAATCAAGTTAGCATAGAATTTGAAAACACGTTCAAAAATTGGGATTTCACGAGTAGCGTAGAATTGGCCACTTTCAGTAAATTCTCCCAAGGTCCAACCATGACCGATTTGTTTGATGTATTTTTCATAGATAGCCTTGTTGGTGTCATTGGCTTCAACTGTTACAGAAGCATCCATCTGGCTAGCTTTTTCTTGCAACTCTTTGGTATCGTAGTACTCGATATAGCCCATACGCTCATAAACGGTATTTTCATAGTTATCACGTTTATCAGCCGTTGTCGCAATCTTGTTATAGTTGGTATCCTGTTTGAAAATCAATTTTCGAGGAACCATTGTATAGATGATCGTGTAAGTCAAGGTTGTTACTAAGAAGATAGAAACCAATGACCGCAAAACACGCATAAAAATATATTTTTTCATATCATTTCCTTTAAAAATCCCAAAAGAACCTTCTCCTCATGGAGAGAAAGTTCTATTGAAAATTATTTACTTCACATGACTTGCCAATTCTTTTTGAGCTTTCTCGTTTGACTCAGTCTTTTCTTTCAACCATTTTTCACGAGCTTTTTCATACTCTTCTTTGGTGATTGCTTTTTCACCAACTTGAGTATACTTCAAGTATCCTGCATTTTCACCTTTAAGGCCAGCTACAGAATATGAAGAGCTAAATGGTAAAACCTTTGAAACAAATGAAACGGCTGTTTCTTTAGGAGTAGCCATTACTGGAATTGTCAAAGCATTATCAGTCAACCAAGCTTGTGCTACTGCGTATTTTTCATAACGTTTTTGAACATCTTGGTTTTCGCTGTTTGCGTCATCAAGTAATTTTCCATAGTCAGCCAAACCAAGTTTACTTACTACTGATGCATCCGTTTTTTGGTCAATACCAAGGTAAAGGCGAGTGTTTCCTCCCTTGATGACAAACTGATCCAAGAAAGTAGACGGATCTTGATAGTCAGGGGTCCATCCTATCAAAGTATGGATATCCCAGTCTTGCTCTTTAGCTGTTGGAGCACTAAATGAAATTGGTAAAGCTTCTGCTTGAGTCATTTGTTGCAAGTCTACAACAACATTATCTGAACCCAATACTTTTTCAATTGATTGCTTCAATGATTGAACACGGTTTACAACCGCTGTTGATTCTTGAATAACCAAGGCATCTAAGTGGATTGGGAATTCAACACCTTCAGCTTGTAGACTTGATTTAGCTTTAGCAAAGACTTCTTTAGCTTTTTCTTCATTGTAAAGTCCATTTTGAGAATCTGCTAGAGAAATCTTAGCCCAAGTAGAAGAATTCGTCTTAGCCAAGCTTTCTTGTACCAATTCACCAAATGTTTTCTTACCAACTTGAAGAGCATAAGGTGCAAATGTATTACGAATAGCTACTGCAGCTCCATCTGTACCATTTGTTTGAGCTGAATAAGAATTACGATCTACCGCAAAGTTCAAGGCTTGACGGAACTCCTTATTTAGCAAAGCTTTTTGAGTAGAGGTCTTTTGTGCTTCACTTGTCTTAGCTGTGTGGTTATAAGCTGTACGACCATAGTTCAAGCTGACGGTTGCAACACCTGCACCTGGTTCGTTAAAGTAAATGTTATCTTTGAAGTCAGCTGCATATTTTTCATATGTAGAACTTGTAGGGAAGATACGAGCCTTGCTATATTGACCATCAGCAAAACCTTTAGCAATCACATCTTGATCTTTACCATCCCAAAAAGTGAACTTAACATTCTCAATTTTTACATTTTCTTTGTCCCAGTATGCGTCATTTTTAGCCATCTCGATAGATGATTTAGGAGTTACAGCCTTCAAGACAAATGGACCGTTATAAAGAATAGAGTTAGCATCTGTTGGAGCACCAAACCCTTCACCTTTTGAAGCTAAAAACTCTTCATTAACTGGCATCATGACACCGCTAGTTGTCTTGTCATTCCAGAAAGTTTCTGGTTGATTCAAGGTATATTCTAAAGTTTGATCATCAAGTGCTTTTACACCAACCGTTGAAAAGTCTTTTGTTTCACCCTTGATATATGCTTCTAATCCCTTAATAGAAGAGCTAACGATTGAAAGTCCTTTTGATTTTCCATCTACGGCGTGTTTCAAACCAGTAACGAAGTCTTTAGCAGTTACAGGAGCGTATTCTTCTCCCTCTGCAGTTACCCATTTAGCATCCTTACGGATTTTATAGGTATAAGTCAAACCATCTTTTGAAACTGTCCATGATTCAGCGATAGAAGGAACCAGATTACCATATTTATCGTTAGCCAACAAACCATCTACAGCATTTGTTGTGATGAATGATGTTGAATCGATATTGCTGACGATATAATCCAAGGTTTCTGGATCTGTTTGATAAACATATTGGTAATCTTTTGCTAGTTTAGCATTATTTGAACTAGTGTTTGAACACGCAGCTAGAACTCCTGACGTTAATAAGGTAGCTCCCGCTACAGCAAGCACTTGACTTTTTTTCATTTTTTACTCCTCTTATAAAATATAGGTTGTTATCAATTATATCATAGATTTCAAGAAAAGTAAACGAATTTTCAGAATATTTAGGCTTATTCATACAAAAAATCTGAAAAAAGTATTGACTGAGAATGATTTTCAAGGTATAATAATAAACGTTAAGGCGGTATAGCCAAGTGGTAAGGCACGGCTCTGCAAAAGCTTGATCGTCGGTTCAAATCCGTCTACCGCCTTCTATAACTTGATTTATCAGGTTCCATTTAAACAGAAAGCCCAATTTAAAGGGCTTTTTTCTTTTTCCTCGAATAAATACGTATAACTTTAAAAAACTTTTGGGACTAGGTTAGGGCTGAGTTTTTCGAGGACACAATTCTCTTTTGAAATCAACTGAAAAAAGCTTTGTCACTCCTGGTGACAAAAGCCTCTAGTTTACTCTGTTTCTTCTTCTATTTCAATTTCTGTAATTTGGACTTTTACCTTGGTAACACGTCCATTTTTTACCTTATCATTGGTTAAGATAAGCTGTTTGTTTTGGCTGATCAATTCATAGCTGAGTTTCTCAGTCGTTGGAATGGTCCCCACTCCTGTCAAATAGTAACCAGCGATGGTATCAACGTCATCACTTTCCAGTTCAACATCAAAGTAGTCATTAAAATCATTGAGATTCATGGTACCTTGAACGATATAAGTATCTTCTCCAATCTTATGGACTTCGATTTCAGCCTTATCTGTTTCGTCATCGATTTCCCCAACGATTTCCTCTAAGAGGTCTTCTAAGGTCACCAAACCAGCCATCCCACCGTATTCATCCAGCAAGATTGCCATTTGTCTTTGGGTATTGCGCAATTCTTTTAGCAAGTCATCCACAAAAATAGTTTCAGGAACAAAAAGTGGATCTTGTAAAATCCTCTTCCATACAATGTTATCAAAACCGTCTACAAAGGCTGCCTTAAGAAGACTCTTGGTATGAATGATTCCAATCACATTGTCCTTATCCCCATCATAAACTGGTATACGGGAAAAGTTTTGTTTTAAAATGCTTTGGATAATGGTTTGACTATCATCCTGAATATCCACCATAAAGGCATCCGTTCGAGGAACCATGACTTCTCTGGCCATCAATTCGTCCAATGAAAAAATCCCCTGTAACATCTCAATTTCGTCAGCATCAAGTGTTTCTTCACTATTTGTCAACATGTACTCAATTTCATCACGGGTCATTTTTTCGTCAGCATCGTCAAAGGTCATAGGAGTCAAACGACTCAAAAGATTGGTAGACGCAGACAAGAGCCAGACAAAAGGACTAACGAGTTTCCCCAGGCCAATAATAACTGGCGCTGTACGAATCGCCAAGGCATCCTTTAGATTAAGAGCAATTCTCTTAGGATACAATTCCCCAAAAACGATGGAAATATAAGTCAAAAATGCTAAAGATAGAAAACTAGCAATGGCATAAGCTGTTTCACTATTTCCAAGCCAAGATGCAATTTCTCGTCCCAGAGTTTCTGCCAAACTCGCCCCTGATAAGATCGTAATCAGGGTAATCCCTACTTGAATGGTTGATAAAAAATGGTTAGGATTTTCTAGTACCTTCAGCAAACGGATATAGCGTCTATCTCCTTCTTCTGCCTTTTGTTCAACCCGCGCACGGTTAAGTGAAACCATGGCCATTTCTGTGGCTGAGAAAAAGGCATTTAATACCGTCAAGATAAACAATAAAACAAATTGTAGCAACAAATTCTGACTACTTGGGTCTTCCATAGTTCTTCTCCTAAAATAGTATCTTATCCTTTATTATATCACAAAATTTAGTCCAGTACATATTATTTTTTCTCAATGTCTATTTGTAGTCCGACCTAAATTGTCCAAAAAAGAACCCCTACATTCACAAGTGACGTAGGAGTTTATCTTATCTTTTACTGAGTAACCATTACTTCTCCAGTTCGGTAATCCAGTTGAAGTCCCTTTTGAACATTAGGAACTAGAACATTGAATTCCAATTCTCCGTCTGAGGACTTGGCTTCAATCTGTGAAGCTGAAGGAACTAAATCCTCGTTTGAAGCATAATAAAGAGTTACACGGTAACGGACACGCTTGTTTTGGTCCAAGGCTTTACGCACCATGCTTTCATAGTAGTTTTGACCAGTCGAATCCTCGGCCTGTGCCTGATTTGCCCAGGCTGTCTGGACAGCAATGTTTTTAGGATTGCTTGTTGAGGCATCAAAACCATCTAAGCCACCGATTAAGGCATAGCCTAACAAGTGACCTCTATCGACCGCATGAGTATAGGAACCCTTTAGATTCTTAACCTGATGCCAGCCTGGAGGAGTCCATGAAGTCGAACCATTCCCAGTTTCTTCACGATTCTTGTACTGACGAGTAGCCTTAGACAAGAGAGCATTGGCTACAGTTGGCACGGTTTCCTTGCCCACTGTCTTTGTTTTATTATCAGCGTAGGGTTTACTTGAAACCTTGGCATCTAGATTTGTTTTATTACCATTGACAATAAAGGCACCTGCTCCATTCCACTCAAGACTCCCTTTTATTTGGCCTTTGACTGCGTCTGTTAAGACACTTTCTGCTAATTCCCGACTAGGAGCTTCCGAAGCTTGTTTTTTCTGACTAACTTTAGTTTTAGGACTATTAGCTGTCGACTGCATCTGCTTGATATAATAGCTACCTGCAGACAAAAGCAATAACACTAACAGCCCAATCAGTGTCTGTCTTGTTTTTTTGTTCATATTTCTCCTTATCTTTAGAAAAAGGCTGGTTGTCCAGCCTAATTTCCTGTAAATTTATGAATCAATTCCTGCCATTTTGCTGGAGACAGGATAGCCCATGGATCTTGACCCTTGCCCAAGATTCCATAACCGACCATTAAGCCGATACCTAAGGCTAGAGCACCTAAAAACAGTACCAAAATGACTAGAAGTAAACGCTTGATTACGTAGCTTGATTTCTTATTCATCTTCATCACTTGCCTCAATCCGCTGAATCTTAGCCCCCAGCTGCGCTAACTTCTCATGAAATCGGTAGTAGCCTCTATCCAAGTGGACTAATTTACCAACCACAGTTTCTCCTTGTGCTACCAAACCAGTCAAAATCAAGGCTGCGCTGGCACGAAGGTCAGTTGAAAGAACTTCTGCTCCCTGCAAAGGCTGTCCACCAACAATACGAGCTGTGTCACGGATAATCTCAGAATGCAAACCCATGCGGCGCATTTCTTCTAGGTGTTGGAAACGATTTTCAAAAACTGTCTCCACCATAGTTGATTCGCCTTTTGCAACGGTCATCAAGGCTGTAAATTGAGCCTGCATATCTGTTGGAAATCCTGGATGAGGCAAGGTTTTCACATGGACAGCTTTTAGATTTTCTAGTTGAGAGCGAACTCGAATTCCTTCAGTCTCCTCCGTCACTTCCACTCCCATTTCAAGCAATTTGGCAATCAAGGGACGGTTGTGCTCCCAAACAGCGTCTTTAATCAAGACATCACCACCAGTCATGGCAGCAGCCACCATAAAGGTTCCAGCTTCAATACGATCTTGAACCACATTGTGAGTCGTACCGTGAAGTTTCTCCACACCAGTAATGGTAATGGTCTCTGTACCAGCCCCTTTGACCTTGGCTCCCATTTCATTGAGGAGAATGGCTAGGTCCACAATCTCAGGCTCACGCGCAGCATTTTCAATCACTGTCACCCCATCAGCCAGAGTCGCCGCCATCATCAAGTTCTGCGTAGCACCAACACTTGGGAAGTCCATGTAGATATGAGCTCCATGTAAGCGATCAGCCTTGGCTTCGATGTAACCAGCTGTCTGACTAATCTTAGCACCCATAGCTTCTAGACCTTTCAAATGAAGATCAATAGGACGGCTACCAATCGTACAACCACCTGGCATGGATACCTTGGCATGACCTACACGGGCAAGGATTGGCCCCAAGACAACGATAGATGCACGCATCTTGCTAACATACTTGTAAGGAGCTTCCTCAGTGATGTCGCCAGTCGCATCCACCTCGACAAGATGGGCTTCTTCATCAAAATCCACCTTGGCATTCAAACCACGAACCACCTGATTCATAGTGAAAACATCTGACAAGATAGGAACATTCTGCAAGACAGTCTTTCCTTCACTGGCTAGAATAGTCGCTGCCAACAAGGGCAATACTGCATTTTTTGCTCCCTCAATCGTAACACTTCCCACCAGACGATTATCGCCACCTTGAACCATAATTTTTTCCATACTTATTTCCTTTACATTGATTTTATAATAATCCTCTAAGCGCTTCTTGCCACAACTGATACAGGCTAATAAAGAAAGAACTCATGATGTAGCCCATTACAATGCTGAAAAAGGCTACTAATAAACGAACTTTTCCTGTGTTCTCAGCTGTCACTTTTAAGACCTTTTCCCATCTAACAAGATTCTTTAAAAGGTAAAAACTCACATAAATAAAGAGCATGTGACTGCTTAGAGTGAATAATAATTGAACCATTTGACTATTATACCATCTTCTCTGTTTGTGCGCTAGTTTGGAAACTTCCCTTAAAAACTAGGGATTGTTTTTCAAGTAATCAATTGCATCTTGTAGAGTTTTAACTGGCACTATTTTCATATCCGTCTTAATTGTTTTGGCTGCTTCCAAAGCTGTTTGGTAGTTGTTTTTGGCATCTGGATGCGCTTTTTGTTCTTCTTCGCTAACAGGATTATCTGGGGCAAAGAAAATCGCAGCACCTTCTCTAGCCGAAGCTACAACTTTTTTATCAATACCTCCAATGTCCCCCACATTACCATCGCGGTCAATGGTACCTGTACCAGCAACGATACGGCCATTACGAAGGCCAGGGTCAGCTATTTGAGTATAGATAGCCAGACTAAACATGAGACCAGCACTTGGACCGCCGATACCAGCTGTTGAAAATCGAATTGGGACATCACTGGTTACTTCTGTACGGTCAATCAAGCCGATTCCAATCCCATTTTTGCCATTTTCCAAGGTGATAATCTTACCTTCTGCAGACTTGGTTTGCCCATCCTCTTCATATGTGACCTTGACGGAGTCCCCTAGTTTTTGAGAATTGACGTAATCAATCAAATCTTTGGAACTGTCAAAGGTCTGGTCATTGACTGCTGTGACCGTATCAGAGATGTTGAGAATCCCTTTAAAGGTCGAATTATCCGTCACCGTCAAGACATAAACTCCAAGGTATTTAAGTTCGATATCTTTACCAGCTGTTTTTAGTCCTTGATACTTGGCCATATTTTGTGATGTCTGCATGTAGAATTGATTGATCCGCATAAATTCAACATCTGAAGATCCACCTGTAGTCTCCTGAGCACTACGAATATCTGTAAAAGGCGTCAACCAAGCATAAATCATATGAGCCAAAGTAGCATGTTGGACACCGACCGTAACGAAGTGATAGGCACCAGCTTCCTTATCTTCTGTGTCATTGACTTTGAGGACTTGACGAATATCTTCCGAACCACCTGGAACTTCTATATAGTAGGGCAAGGGTACCACAAAAGCCAAGAAAGTCGCTATCAAGGCCGCAATGACGTATAAGGGCCATCTAATCTTTTTTTTCATTTCTTAATTTCCTCCAAAATACTCTCAGGAACATAGCAGGCAACATCCTGACCAAACTTCAAAAGTTCTCGAACACCAGATGAACTGATATAGAGATGTTCAGGTCGGCTATGTAAATAAATGGTTTCTATATCAGGAGACAGCTGATGATTGTAGTAATCAAAACTGGCTTCATATTGCAAATCCGTTGCATTTCTCAAACCCCGCACTAGGCAAGTAGCCTCCAGTCTTTTTGCAACATCAACCACCAATTCATCATGAGAAGACACAACTTCAACATTTCCCAAATATTTCACAGCCTTTTCTAGTCCCCGTTTCCGATTTTCGATGGGGAGAAATCCTTGTTTGTGAGGATTAAAAAAAATACCCACATAGAGCTTATCAAAGAGTTTGCTAGCCCTCTCAATCATATCCAAATGCCCATTTGTCATCGGATCAAATGAGCCTGTGAATAAGCCAATCTTATCTGACATAGACTGTCACCTTACTAATTCCATAAATCTTTTCCTTCCAGATGCCCAGGCAGGCAATTTCTTCTGGAAGTTCAACGGCCTTATCCGTCTCACACACGACCATGACATTTTCAGAGAAAAGCTCTTTCTCAGCCATTTTTTCAATATCTGCTACGATTTGTTCCTTGGCATAAGGAGGGTCTAAGAAAATGAGGTCAAATTCCCCAGATAGCTGTTCCAATGCCCTTTCTGCATCCATCTTGAGAAGTTGAAATTTTCCAACTTCCTTGGTCATCTGGATATTTTCAGCCACGATGGTCTGAGCTTTACGATCTCGCTCCACCAAAACAGCGCTGGACATGCCACGTGAGACTGCCTCGATAGATAAACCACCACTACCTGCATAAAGGTCCAAGACTCGTCCCCCTTCAAAGTAGGGACCAATCATGTTAAAAATGGCTCCCCTAACCTTATCCGAAGTAGGCCTTGTCGTCTTTCCTTCTAGTGTCTTGAGGGGACGTCCCCCATAGATTCCTGATACGATTTTCATACCGTTTATTATACCAAATTATAGGCAAAAAGAGAAAGAAAACCGAACCTTGCGGTTCGATTCTCTACAAAATATTTTCGTAAGTATCGCGGACTTCTTGAGGCCAAACACTTGTTTGCACTTCTCCGATATGTTTCTTGCGAAGTAAGAACATAGCCATCCGAGATTGTCCAATTCCTCCACCGATTGTCAATGGGAATAGACCATTCAACAAAGCCTTGTGCCATTCCAATTCCAAGCGGTCTTCATCACCTGTGATTGCAACCTGACGGCGAAGCGTTTCTTCATCAACACGGATACCCATAGAAGATAGCTCAAAGGCTCCACCTAAAGATTCATTCCAGACAAGAATATCGCCATTCAGACCCTTGTAGCCATTTTCAGATTCGCTTGTCCAGTCATCGTAGTCTGGTGCACGTCCATCGTGCGGTTTACCGTCTGGTAATTCGCCACCGATACCGATCAAGAAGACTGCTCCAAATTCTTTACAGATAGCATTTTCACGTTCTTTCGGTGTCAAGTCTGGGTAGCGTTCTACCAACTCTTCCGTATGGATAAAAGTGATTTGTTTTGGCAAGACAGACTCGATATCATAGCGGGCTTCAACAGCTAGCTCAGTAAGACGAATAGCCTTATAAATCTTCTCAACTGTTTCTTTTAGGTAGGCAATATTACGTTGTCCATTTGGAATGACCTTTTCCCAGTCCCACTGATCCACAAAGACAGAGTGGGTTGCATCCAGCGAGTCTTCGTCTGGACGAAGGGCCTTCATATGAACAAAAAGACCTTCACCCTCACCGAAACCAAAACGAGCTAGGGTATGGCGTTTCCATTTAGCAAGCGAATGCACCACTTCATAGGTTTCATCAGGAATCTGCAAAACCTTGACAGATACTGGATTTTCCACACCAGATAGGTTATCCTGCATCCCGTCACCGACCTTGCTCAAGATAGGACCTTGAACTTCGACAACTTCTAGCTTATCTTTCAAATACTGGGTAAAAGTGTTTTTAACAAAGGAAATTTCTTCTTGTTGGTGGATAAAACTTTTCTTCATAGGCTACTCCTCAAAAATTTAATAAACGTATTATACACCTATTTCCAAGAAAAGAAAAGAGAAAATTTAAAAAAATCAGTGTTACTCAAAACACTGATTTCATAGGCCTTCTAGTCATTACGACCAAAGATACGTAGAATACTTAGGAAAAGATTGATAAAATCAAGATAGATACTGAGAGCCATTGATACAACCCAACCTGTCGCTACACGGCCTTGTGATTGTTCATAGGCAAGGCGAATTCTTTGGTTGTCCCAAGCAATCAGCCCAGAGAAGACCAAGACCATGGCTACGCTAATCATATAATCAAAGAAACCACTAGCCAAGAAAATATTGACTACCATAGCAATCAGTAAACCAATAAGAGCCGCCATCATCGCTCGACCAAGTCCACTCAAATCTTTCTTGGTGAACATACCCACTGCCGCCATGACAAAGAAGAGAAGGGCGCTTGATACAAAGGCAGATAAAACTGTACCCGGAGTATAGAAGGCCACCACAAAACTGAGGGTAAAGCCGTTTAATACTGAGTAAAATAAAAATACTGGAAGAGCCGCTGGGCTATTCTTTGAAGCCATGCTACTGGCAACAAAGACCAGAGCTAGCTCTGCAAAGGTTGCAATGGTCAACCAGAGACGCCCCTGCATCAAAAAGTAAACCAACTGAGACTGAAAGACCGTCAACATAAGGCCAGATACCAAGGCTGATAGCCCAATCCCCAGACCAACAAAGGCATAAACCTTAGCGTAAAATTGATTGAGACCTGCGCGGTCGTGAATAATAGTGTGATTCATCTTTTCTCCTTTTCTATGAATGTCTTTTCTTGATTATAACAAAGAAAGTTAAAATTAGCTTAAATGGAAAATCAAAATACCTGCTGCAACTGCAACATTCAAACTCTCCGCCTGTCCCTTCATACTAATATGGACCAATTGATCTGCATTTTCAGCCATGAGGGGACTAATTCCTTGGCCTTCATTCCCCATGACTAGTACAAAATTTTCTATAGGAGGTAGTTCTCTGTAATCAACAGAATCTTTAGATAGGGTTGTTGCCAGCACTGGGATAGCAGCCTTTTTAGCTTCCTTAAGAAGCGCTTGACTAGACATCCTATAAATAGGCAGATGAAAATGACTGCCTTGCATGGAACGTAAGGTCTTGAGACTGTAGATATCTGCCGATTTATCTGAAACAATTACTCCAGTAAAACCTGCTGCATCCGCAGTCCGAATGATAGTTCCCACATTACCAGGATCTTGCACATCTTCCAAAAATAAGAACTTGCCCTGACTAAAGTCAGCTTGTCCTACTTCTTCTTTTTGGACCACCGCAACGATGCCCTGTGGAGTCTGAGAATCCGCCAAATCTAGCAGAATATCCTCTGACACCCAGACAGTTTGCGGAAACGAGGCTAACTGATCTCGGTAATTTTCTAGGGCAAAGATTTTCTCAATCGTGACTCCAGCTTGGACTGCTTCTTCAAACAAGTGCCATCCTTCAATCAAATAGGCAGACTTGCGGTATTTTTTTTGGTGTAATTTCTTGGCATTTTTTATCACAGAATTGGCTTTTGAGGTTATAATAGTCATAGAAATATTATAACACAATCAAAGGGGTTTGGTATGCAAAAGGTTAGAATGATTGCCCAAGGTAGGGTACAAGGAGTCGGCTTTCGTTGGGGTGTTTATAGCCTGGCACTTGAAATTGGTGGCATTACAGGTCGGGTATGGAATAACGACGATGGCACAGTGGAAATCTTAGCCCAAGCAGACTCATCTGCTATCATGGCAAAATTTATCCAAGAAATCCGAAAAGGACCCACACCTTTTTCAAAAGTCAGCTACTTAGATGTCAAACTAAGTAACTTTCCTCCTTACCCTGACTTTAAAATCGCAAATTAGGTCTCTAGAACTATTGTATATTTTGTAAAAAAACAGTAGAATAGAAAGGTATAATTTTTAAAGAAGGAATAAAAACAGTGAAATCTATTAAACGTTTTGCACTCTCAGCTATGGGAGTGGCTATGTTGCTAGTCTTAACTGGCTGTGTTAGCGTCGATAAAGCAACAGGAGAGCCAACAGGATTTATTTGGAATACTTTCGGAGCGCCTATGGCTGAAGCTATCAAGTACTTCGCTACCAATCAAGGTCTAGGCTTTGGTATGGCTATCATTATCGTAACCATTATCGTGCGCTTGATTATCTTGCCACTTGGTATCTACCAATCATGGAAGGCAACGCTTCACTCTGAAAAGATGAACGCCCTCAAGCACGTCCTTGAGCCACATCAAACTCGTCTCAAGGAAGCGACTACTCAAGAAGAAAAACTCGAAGCCCAACAAGCTCTCTTTGCCGCTCAAAAAGAACACGGCATCAGTATGTTTGGTGGTGTAGGATGCTTCCCTATCCTCCTTCAAATGCCTTTCTTCTCTGCAATTTACTTTGCTGCCCAACATACTGAAGGGGTTGCTCAAGCAAGCTACCTAGGCATTCCTCTAGGTTCTCCAAGTATGATTTTGGTTGCCTTCGCTGGTATTCTTTACTATCTTCAATCGCTCCTTTCACTTCACGGAGTAGAAGATGAAACGCAAAGAGATCAAATCAAGAAAATGGCTTACGTAAGCCCAATCACGATTGTCGTCTTCTCCCTCATTTCACCAGCCAGTGTCACACTTTACTGGGTTGTCGGTGGTTTCATGATGATTCTCCAACAGTTTATCGTCAACTATATCGTTCGTCCAAAACTTCGCAAAAAAGTCCGTGAAGAACTGGCAAAGAACCCACCAAAAGCAAGTGCTTTCTCAACATCAAACGGACGAAAAGACGTTACCCCTGAACAACCAATTGCTATTACAAGCAAGAAAAAACACAAAAATCGCAACGCTGGAAAACAACGTTCGAGATAAAGCTGCGTATATTATCCAATAATTAAAAAAACGAATGAATGATAAATAGTTTTCATCAACTAGATATCATCATTCGTTTTTATTATCTACTGTTACATCCTATACTAATCGAAAAAGTTAAATATTCTAAAAACGATTCAATCATAAATTAACAAGTAAATCGCTATGATTTAATACAATTGAGAGTCATTAAAACTTCTGCTCCCTCATCTCTATTTCTAAGCTCAACTCGGCCTTTGTGTAGTTTTGCAACTCTACATACAAAACTAAGTCCAATACCATAATGTTGCTCTTTAACCGATCTAGCTTTATCCATACGATAAAAGAGCTTCCCAAAATGATTTAAAACTTCATCTGGAAATTCCAAACCATTATTCCATATACTTATTTTCAATTCTTTCCCCTCTTGCTCTACCCTAATGTTAATTTTAGGATTCTGTTTATCGGCATACTCCAAAGCATTTGTTAAAATATTTTGTATGGCACGAATCAGAAGAGATGAATTTATATAATAGTTTTCAGTTCCTTTCACATTTTGTTCAAAAGAAAACTTCATCTGATTTTTTATCAAAAAAGAGACTTCTTTCTCTAATTCATTGATAAAATCTGAAGAGGAATACTCCGTCCAACCTGTCTCATCATCATAATAGGTTTTAGAATAGTGAATCAATTGATTGAAATAGTCTAGTAACTGTTGACTAGCTCTTTCTATATCTGCTAAACATTCTTGAGATTGGTCGTTTTCAGTTATCGCCTGCAAAAATTCTACATTTCCCCTAATAATGGTTAAGGGAGTTTTTAAATCATGAGAAGCTGCTGAAACCTGAAACATCAAATCTTCTTTCTGCTGTTTCTCATCAACTATTAATTGTCGAATTCTATCTTGCATCACAATAATCCGATTTCCTGTCTCGCGAAATTCTTTAACCGTTAAACTTTCTGTACATTCCTTCTTCAACCACATACTATTTTCATAAATCAAAGTCATTTCATAACTCAGTTTTTTCAACAATTTTCCAATGTGATAACTTATTAGAACAATCAATAAAACACAAATATATATCCATGATGACACATTGAAAAAAATTGATAGAACACCACTATTTTTTAGAGGTTTCCCGTCTTCATTTATTTGTATAGATACTGAAGCTAAGGGAATAAGATAGGCCATTAGCAAGCCAAGACTAAACTGCCAAATAATTCTCCAACAGGTTTCTCGAATTAATTGTCTAAAACTTTTGATTCTACCCATTGATATCCTCCACAGTACAAGGTTTTAATTGGATTTAATTGATAAGGTTTCAGCTTTTGACGAATTTGATAAATGTACTCTGAAACCGAACGTAAAAGCGCTTCTGAACTTTGTGGATATAGATAATTATAAATTTCCTCAATAGAATATATTTTACTTGGGTTGCTTGCCAAAAGATTCACTATGTCAAATTCCCTCCTTGTCAGAGCAATCTTATCATCGTTTACAAATAGTTCCTTACTATCCGTATATAGTATAAGCTTCCCAATCTTTATTTGATGAACATTTCCTTTAGTCCGTTCTTCACGACGCAAGTGCATTTTAACACGTGCTAACAATTCTTGCATACTAAAGGGCTTCATAATATAATCATCAGCACCTGCATTGATTCCAGCTACCAAATCTTCATCCATATCCTTGGCAGTTATAAAACAGATAGGAACAGTTATCTGCTCGCGAATCATCTGACAGATTTCTAAACCACTAACAGGCATCATAATATCTAATAAAATCAAGTCAAATCCTGTAAAATCACAAAGATCAATCTCTTCTATCTTATTTCGTATGACTACTTCGTATTTTTCATATTCTAGTACTTTTTTTATTAGGCGAAGAATAGCAATATCATCATCTACCACCAAAATTTTATAAGCCATAACTCACCCTCCTAACTATATTATAGCACTAACCGAGAAAAAGACAGGATATCCCCTGTCTTTAGCCTACATTTCTTCCTATAAGTATCAGTGTAGCACATACAAAAACAATTGATAACCAAACTATTTGTATCCCTAAGCCTTGCCACACTGGATAATAAAGCGACAAGGGATGGGTATAAAAACAATTCATACTAGCCAGTAATGGTAAATTTCTAAAAAAAGAACTGAATTGTAGTAACATTTGTCCCAACCCCAATAAAAGGGATAAACTGATTCCCAAAATTAAGATAAAAGACTGGGAAATAAATACAAAAATACCACTTAAAAGAGAGAAGGTTAGAATAGAAATACAAGCTGGAAATAGAATTGTTAGAACATGTTTAATATTACTCAAAAGATTGATATTGTAGTATCCTTGCGCGATTAGTATGCATAATGATATTACAGCAACCAATAATACAATTTCCATACATAATACAATAGCTAGTTTACAGATTATAAATTTCAAACGATTTGGACAGGTAAGAAAACTGGTACGAAGGCTAGAACCTGTAAATTCTTGACCTATAAATAGAACCACTAGACTAACGAAACCTGCCTGTCCTAAATAGAGACTTTGCAGTAGCTGTTCCAAAACAAACTGTAAGGTCAACTGGTCTGGCTTACTATTTAAAAAAACAACCATCGCCGGAACACACAGTAATAGAGCACCTACAATCAACCAGTGCCAAGGATTCATCATAAACTTGAGATACTCACTTTTAAGTTGCTCTTTCAACTTATTCACCTCCTCCAATATCTGACTTAAGTAAGCGGTAAATTGCTAAAGCCAAGAATGAGAAGTTCCAACAAAGTAAAAATAAAATATGTTGTAAACTATTATGTTCTAAAATTTGAGGAGATGTAGCAATCAATCCTTGCCCCAATGCAACTGGAAGAAATTTTGCAACCGATATATAGTTTGCTAAGAATGTTCCTAAATTGTAGACTTGGGGAAGCAAAAATAATAGAGGAACAATGGCTGTTTTAAATGTCAAAGCCATAATATAGGCTAGAAGTCCCAACAAAGTCCAAGCTATACTGGCTAAAAATATATAGAACCAAACTGTTCCATTTAGTGAAAAAAGCAATAAGCCATCTTGTCCTAAAACATAATGTGTCATGTTAATCGTAAGGAATATTGATAGAAAGGAAATGAAAAAAGAAAATACAAGCCAAACTAATGTTTTTGAAACTAGGAAAGTATCTCGATTTGTAATAGAGAGGAGGCTTGTACGAATAGCAGAGCATGTATACTCCTCGGCTCCGTAAATTGAGCCTAGGATAATCATAATAAAAACACCAAATAAAGTGACATCAAAACCTAAAAATTCAATAGGAGGTATAGCTTCTGCCAACTCTGGATTTGTCTCTGGTGTAGCATGGATACCAACTGAAACAATTTGAGAAGCACCAATATTTGCTAAAAACGTTTGAAATACCAGTATCAAGAATAGTACAATATGAGTAGCTCTCTTATAAAGCAATTTCAATATTTCAGAATGAAGAGAGTAAATAAGTGCCATGTCACTTTCCTCCCTCTGTTAAATTAAAGAAGACTTCTTCTAGTGAGGAAAGATTTTTCATCACTTCTTGTAAAGTGCCTTTTATAAGAACTTTTCCTTTATTTATGATAACTACATCATCTGTTACTGCTTCCACTTCCGATAATATATGAGATGATAGCAAGACAGTTTTCCCTTCTTGAGCTTGTTTTTTTATAAACTCTCTAAACCACTGAATTCCTCTTGGATCCAACCCATTAGTCGGTTCATCCAATATCAGATATTGAGGATTTCCTAATAGAGCTGTTGCAATTCCCAAGCGTTGTCCTTCTCCTAATGATAATTTCCCAATTTTAGATTTTTTCTTATGACTAATATCCACCATATCCAAGACCTGATCAATTCGCTGACTGGATATCCCATTACTAGCAGCAACAATTTTCAAATGTTGATAAACAGTCCGATCATCAGGAGCACCTACACTATCAAATGAAGCTCCTACAGTCTTTAGGGGAAATTTTAATTCCTTATAAGTTTGATCTCCAATTTTGGTAAGACCAGATGTTGCTTTGTCTAATCCTAATAAAATACGTAAGGTTGAACTTTTTCCAGCTCCATTTGGACCCAGGAAAGCAGTCACTCTACCTGCTTTTGCTTCAAAAGAAATATCTTTTAAAATTTGAGTTTGGCCATATGACTTACATAAATTTTTAATGGTAATACTTTGTTCCATGATGTTCTCCTATTCTATTTAATATTTCTAAAAGTAACTATATCTTACACATTCATTTTCGGATTTTTTTCAGAATTTAGAGAGTCAAAAGATTTAATAGTCAATGAAAATCAAAGAGCAAACTAGGAAGCTAGCCGTAGGTTGCTCAAAGCACTGCTTTGAGATTGTAGATGAAACTGACGAAGTCAGTAACCATACCTACGGTAAGGCGACGTTGACGTGATTTGAAGAGATTTTCGAAGAGTATAAAATTTTGTTTTATTTATAGTGGATTGAAATAAGACAAGACCAGAGAGCTTAGGAAAGTCAAATTAATTTCTAAAAATGTTTTAGAATCCGTAGCGCACTATTTTAGGTTCAATCCACTATAATTATCTAGATTTGTAAAAACTTAAAAGCCCGATGTTTCCATCAGGCTTCTTTTCTATCCATGTACACGTTTCATATAGTCTTGGTAACTTTCGGTATCCATGAGTTTTTTAGCGTTCTTAACGCGATCTGCTGTTGGTGGTTTGACCCCTTCGAGCGAATAAGGAATTCCCAATTCACGCCACTTGAACTCACCCATGGTGTGATAAGGTAGAATTTCAAACTTATCCACATTTTTGAGAGTCTTGACGAACTTACCAAGTTCAATCAAGTCATCATCTCTGTCTGTCAAACCTGGAACTAGCACGTGGCGAATCCAGACAGGTTTTCCAATATCTGATAGATACTGGGCACAGGCCAAAATATTTTTATTGGTTTGGCTAGTAACAATCTTGTGCTGTTCTTCGTTGATTTCCTTGATATCCAAGAGAACCAAGTCAGTAACAGCCATGAGTTTGTCAAACTTTTCAAGGTAACGTGGTTTATTACGGAAAGGCAGTGCACAGGTATCCAAGGTACAGTGGATTCCGTGTTCTTTGGCCTTGGTAAAGAGGGCAATCAAGAAATCAATCTGCAAGAGGGCTTCTCCTCCACTGACTGTAATACCACCCTTATTCCCCCAGAAACCGCGGTAGCGCAAGGCCTCTGTCAAGACATCATCTACCGTCCGTTCACGTGACTTATTGGACTCCATAGCCCAAGTATCTGGGTTATGGCAATACTGGCAACGCATGTGACAGCCCTGCAAAAAGACAATAAAGCGAATACCAGGTCCGTCTACCGAACCAAAGCTCTCCGTTGAATGCACCATTCCTGTCACTTGTCCATAATCAATTGTTTCTTCAGACATATCGTTACCTTCCTTGAAAACGTTTTATAGTTTTATTATATCACGACTTGAAGGAAAAACAAGATTTTTGTCTATTTTTTAGAAAGCAATCTGTTTTTCAATTTCATTTTCAATTACTTCTCAGATTCTTCTTCAAAATCAAAACCATACAAGGTTGCAAAATAGTCCTCAGGGCGCTCTGCACGGCGGATTTGACGGGCTTTGCCTTCTTCGGTATAGAGGATTTCCGCAGAACGAAGTTTGGCGTTGTACTGGTAGCCCATTGAAAATCCGTGGGCACCTGTATCATGAATTACCAGCAAATCACCGATTTCTGTATGAGGCAGTTCACGATTCACTGCAAATTTATCATTGTTTTCACAGAGTGAACCAACCACATCTACCACTTCAGCTGGTCCATCTGGATGGGTTACGTTAGTAATATGATGGTAGGCTCCATACATAGCTGGACGCATGAGGTTGACTGCTGATGCATCCACACCGAGATAGGTACGGTAGGTTTCCTTCTTATGGGTGACTCTTGTAACCAAAGCACCGTGAGGTGCCAACATAAAGCGACCCAATTCGGTGAAAATCTTAACCTGACCAAGACCTGCTGGCGTAAGGACCTCTTCATATACCTTACGAACTCCCTCACCAATCAAGGCGATATCATTTGGCTCCTGGTCTGGACGATAATTGACACCAATACCGCCAGAAAGATTGATAAAGTCTAGTGAAATGCCCAACTTTTCCTTGATTTCAACAGCCAATTCGAAAAGCTGACGAGCCAACTCTGGATAATAGAGATGGGTAACAGTATTAGACGCTAGGAAGGAGTGAATTCCAAAAGTCTTGGCTCCTTTTTCCTTCAAGATTGCAAAGGCTTCAAAGAGCTGGTCCTTGGTCATGCCAAACTTGGCTTCTCCAGGATTGTCCATGATGTCTGTCCCCAGTTCAAAAACGCCTCCAGGATTGTAACGACATGAGATGATTTCTGGAATACCTGCTGCACGCTCTAGATGTTCAATATCTTCAAAGGCATCCAAGTTAATGGTCGCACCCAATTCACGCGCATAGGCGTATTCCTTGTCTGGCGTGTTGTTTGAAGAGAACATAATCTCAGAACCAGGAAAATCTAGTTTATGGCTCATCAAAAGCTCCACATAACTAGAGCAGTCCACACCACAGCCTTCCTCTTGGAGAATTTTCAAAATAGCTGGTGTTGGAGTAGCCTTAACTGCAAAATATTCCTTAAAGCCCTTGTTCCACGAAAAGGCTTGATTGACAGCTCGTGCTTTTTCACGTATTCCTTTCTCATCATACAAGTGAAAGGGTGTCGGGAACTCGGCAACAATCGCTTCTAAGTCTTCTTTATTGATAAATGGTGTTTTCATAAGCTTCCTTCTATTCTATTTGCAAAGAAAGGCTGGGACAATCGTTCCAACCTTTAGTTCTATCTCTTATTTATCTTCGTCAAAGATATTGCCAACCTCAACATCGATGGCTTGGTTCTTGACATCAATATTAGTGACCTTCAAGAGTGACTTGTAGTCAAACTGCTTTTCGCGTTCTTCTTGGGCATTGTCCGCAAAGACCGCTACACCTGCCAGTTCTGAGTCAAACTCTCGCAAGAGACTGATCATCCCATTGACAGTTCCGCCACCTTTCAAGAAGTCATCCACAATCAAGACACGGCTACCAGCCTTGAGACTACGTTTTGAAAGGAACATTTTCTCGATACGGTCACCACTTGAACCTGAAACATAGTTGACGCTGACAGTTGAACCTTCGGTAATTTTCAGGTCACGGCGCACAATAACAAAAGGAACATTGAGGACATTGGCAACTGCATTTGCAAGTGGAACACCCTTAGTCGCTACTGTCATAACCGCATCAATTTTTTGGTCCATAAAGCTCTTGGCAATAATGCGACCAATATTTTTCAAGATGGCTGGTGTGCTAAGCAAATCGGACAAGTAGATATAACCACCTGGCAAGATACGGTCACTTTCTGATAACTTGGCACGCAAATCCTCAACCATTTCCTCGGCATCATGGCTCGAAATAGAAGGTGTGAAGATGACACCCCCACCAGCACCAGTTACTGTTTGGATATGACCGATTTCAATTTCCTCAAAGGCGCGTTTGATAATGACGATATCTTCTGAGATGGATGATTTAGCGGATTCGTACTTTTCAGCAAAAGTATTGAGACTAGTTAGTTTATAAGGATTATTAATCAAATAGTTGGAAATGACAACCATCCGATCACTTCTTCTTAATTTCATTTCTATTTCCCACTTCATTTAATTTTGATATTTTATCTATTATACCATATTCACATAAAAAAACGAACATTCTTATCCTAAAAAATGCTCATTTTTCTTAAATTATTAATCTAAATCTGGTTTATAGAAGGAACGATTGTCCATAGCGAAGATTTTATTGGTCATCTCTCCTTTATCTACCAAAGCAAGAGCTGTTGACATCATCATCATGCTTGCATCCAGATTGTCAATCATATGGATAATCTCTGCTTCCATAATGCGTGGACGGACTGGACTTCCATACTCAAGTAAGCCGTGGTGACTAAGGATGACGTGACGAAGCAGAACGACTTCTTCCTTGGTATCATCGATACCGAGTTCCATCACTGTCTTAGTAATTTCGCTATCAATTAGAGCAATATGCCCAAGGAGATTACCTCGTACTGTATACTCAGTCTGGTCTGGTCCAGTCAACTCGATGACCTTAGCCAAGTCATGCAGCATAATCCCCGCATAGAGCAGGCTCTTATTGAGCTGAGGATAGACTTCGCTAATAGCATCTGCCAAACGCACCATGGTCGCCGTATGATAAGCCAAACCCGTTTCAAAGGCATGGTGATTAGTCTTGGCAGCTGGATAGGAGTAAAATTCCTTATCATACTTGGTGTAGAGCTTTCGGACAATTCGTTGCCAAACAGGATTTTCAATTTTGAAAATCATTTGCGACATATAGTCACGGATTTCCTTGACATCAACTGGTGACTTGACCTTGAAATCAGCTGGATCATTGGGTTCGCCAGGTTGAGGCAGGCGGAGAGTAATTTGATTGACTTGAGGGGTGTTATTATAAACTTCTCGGCGTCCTTTCATGTGGACAACCTTACCTGCGGTAAAGGCCTCAACGTTATGAGGTTGAGCATCCCAGAGTTTTCCTTCAATCTCGCCACTATCATCTTGGAAGGTAAAGGCTAGGTAGTTTTTCCCAGCTCGAGTTTGCCTCAGGTCAGCTGACTTGATTAGGTAAAAGCCTTCAAACAGCTCATCTTTTTTCATGTGACTAATCTTCATATTCTTCCTCATCTTCTTGGAAATGGAGTAGATCAAGCGCAGGCTCACCTTCTGATAACTCAATGTGACGGAGCGTTCGCTCGATAGCTGTGGTGCGACGGTTTAATAATTCATCAATATTGCCAGAGGCATGTTGGAGATGCTTTTGTGCCTTGACCAGAATGCCACCAAACTTGCCAAACTCGGTCTTAACGCTAGCAAGGGTCTTACTGATATGGTCGGCACTCTTTTGGATATTGAGAGTCTTGAAGCCAACCGATAGGGAGTTGAGCAAAGCTGATAGGGTACTTGGTCCTGCAACGATAATCTGCTCCTCCCGTCTCAAATCATCAAAGAAGACCGGATTGCGAACGATTTCTGAGTAGAGACCTTCTGTCGGAACAAACAAAACTCCAAAATTGGTCGTCCGAGGCGGTGATATGTACTTGCTCTTGATATCCTTGGCAAAGCGCTTGACGCTTGCTAAGAGTGACTTGCGACAGCGTTCGATCTCGTCCTTGTCACCCGCATCATAGGCTTCTTCTAAGCGGTAATAATCTGCCAGTGGAAACTTGGAGTCAATCGGTAGGTAGACATATTCCTGGTCGCCTTGTCCGGGTAACTTGATAGCATACTCCACTCGTTCACTAGAGTTTTCAACCGTTGCGTATTCTCGTTCATACTGGGCAGGGGTCATGATGTCCTCAATAATTTGCCCCAGTTGCAATTCTCCCAGAATCCCTCGTGTCTTAGTTCCAGAGAGAACCTTGTTGAGGGCCCCAACATCACGGGCAACTGTCTGCATTTCTCCAAGGCCACGATTGACCGACTCCAGTTGTTTGGAAACTGTCTCAAAGGAAGCCTGCAAGCGCGTCTGCAAGGTCTTTTCCAACTTTTCCTCGACCGTTTGGCGCATTTGCTCCAAACGTTGCTCATTTGATTCCTGCAAGGCTTGAAGACGTTGGTCGGTCTTATCTCTAGTTTGCAAGAGATTATCTGTCATTTCTTGACGAACTTGAGTCAAGCCTTGGTGCAATTCCATTCGCACTTCTTGCAAACGGTCGCTGACAGCTACTTCCAAGTCTTTTTGATCTAACTGACTGGCTTGTCTGGCTTGTTCAAAGCGATAATCCAACTGGTCTGACAAATGATCTGCCTGATCCTCCAAGCTCTTACTGAGATGTTTTTCCTGCTTATCCTGCCTTTGCCAAATCAGAAAGAGTCCAGCTAGGTTGGCAAGCAATAATAGAACAAGTAAACTTTCCATCCTACCTCCTGTCCTTGCTATGCAGCACGACCACATAGCCATCTGGGCAAGTCACCGACACTTCCCTATCTATATATTCGTTAGAAGCGTACACTTTTTTAAAGAAAAAATTTTCCTCTGTCAACTCATACTTAGCTCCGAGAATGGTCAGCTGGCTATCCCGAACCGGCATAAAGGCAAGATAGTCGTAGTCTGAACGGGGATGTAGCTGACTGGTCCCTTCTGGACAATAGGCAATCAAATTTTGCCCATCCTCAATCGCTATCTGGCGCATATAGGGTGCCAACTTGGGATTGCTAGGCAGAAAGATATTGGCCAACATATGGTCAATACGGCCACCCAAAGCACCAAAAATAGTAACCTCAGCCTGAGGATTTTGCTCAAAGATAGTTAAGAGAGCCAATTCCAAATCGGTATCATCTTTTTCTGGTCGGGCTTGAACAAAATGCTGGGCACGTTTTTGAATCACCTGTCGCTCTTCTGCAGTGACAGAATCAAAATCTCCGACTGCTAGAGCAAGAGGCAAACCTTCTTCCAAGACCCAGAGCGAGCCTCGATCCACACCGACAAAAGCATCAAAATCTGTCCGATAATGACCGCGGTCTCCGCCTGCAAAAACAGCAACCTTAGTCCAGTTGTTTTCTGAGAGTTTGTACTCGCTCATTGACTTCTCCCTTAAAGACATAGGAACCTGCTACAAAAACGGTCGCACCAGCTTCTTTGGCTTGAGCAATAGTTTGGTCATCAATCCCACCATCGACTTCAATCTCAAAGTTCAAACCTTTTTCCTCACGAAGTGCAACCAACTCACGAACCTTATCCATAGTTTCTGGCAGAAAGGCTTGCCCACCAAAACCTGGGTTAACTGTCATGACTAAAACTTGGTCAACTAGATGAAGGACGTGCTTAATCGCCTCAACAGGCGTACCAGGATTGATAACAACAGATGGCTTGACACCGAGTGAACGAATTTTTTGGAGGGCACCATGAATATGGGGCGTTGCTTCCACATGGATGCTGATGATATCCGCACCTGCACGCGCAAAATCTTCTAAATGATGCTCTGGATTAGCTACCATCAAGTGGCAGTCAAAGACCATCTTGCTATGAGGTCGAAGAGCTTCGACCACACCTGCACCAAAACTGATTTGTGGTACAAAGTGACCATCCATGATATCGATATGGGCATATTCTGCCCCAGTTGCTTCTAGGCGTTTGATTTCACGTTCAAAGTTGGCATAATCTGCTGCCAGAATTGACGGAGCAATCTTGTATTGAGACATAGGTTTCTCCTTATTTTGGAATTTTTTTGCTGACTTTTTTATAGGTTTCTCTGCGATTTTCAATTTCACTGAGGAATTGCAGGTAATTATCAAAACGGAAGGATGCAATGGTACCTTCTTCAACTGCTGGCTTGACAGCACAGGACGGCTCATGGGTATGGGTACAAGTACGGAACTTACAGTCTCGACTGACACTAGCAATCTCTGGGAAAGCCTGATTAAGGTCTTCCGCCCTTGATACTTCATAGTCCAAGGATGAAAAGCCTGGTGTATCCGCGATTTTACCCCCATTGAGGTTGTAAAAACTAACAGCTCGGGTGGTATGACGACCACGACCTAAACTATCAGAAATTTCTCCCGTCTCTAGGTTGAGGTCAGGCGCGATTTTGTTGAGAAGAGTTGATTTCCCAACACCTGTCTGTCCCATAAAGACTGTAACCTTGCCTGTTAACAAAGGCAATAGTTCCTCTTTACTAGTCACAAAGTCATAGCCGATGTCACCATAAGTCTGTTTATAAAAATCCAGTTCCCCTCTATCTTCCAGTAGGTCCATCTTAGAAATATAGACGATGGGATGGATACTCTTGTGCTCCAAAAGAACTAAGAAACGATCCAGCAAATTGCTGTTAAAATCAGGTTCCTTGACAGACATGATTACTACAGCTTGGTCAATATTGACAATGGGCGGACGGACCAGACTGTTTTTCCGTTCGTGAATTTTGAGGATATAGCCTTCTGAATTTTCCTCGGCAGAAAAATCTACCAAATCCCCAACGTAGGGAGTATGGCCTTTTTTACGGAAATTCCCACGCGCTCGCGTTTGATAAACCTGACCATCACTTTCTACATAGTAGAAGCCTGCTAAGGCTTTAATGATTTGTCCCTGCATCTTAGAGTCCTTGCCCTTTAAGCGCATCTGCTAGGCTAGCAAACTCTACCAAGCTGAGAGCTTCCCCACGTACACTTGGTGACAAACCTGCTTGGTCCAAGGCCTTGGTCAGCTTGTCCTTGACCTCTTCAGTCTTGCCAAAGTAACCTGTCAAGTTATTCCACAAGGTCTTGCGGCGATGGGTAAAACTAGCCTTGGAAACCTTAAAGAAAAAGTTCTCGTCTTCCACTGCTACGGCTGGCTCTGAACGACGCACCATTTTCAAGATGGCTGAATCCACATTTGGTGCTGGCACAAAGACCGTACGAGGTACGATAAAGGCAACCTTAGCAGTCATGTAATACTGCACAGCGATTGACAAACTGCCATATGCCTTGGTATTTGGTTGAGCGGAAATGCGGTCTGCCACTTCTTTTTGCATCATGACGACAAACTCACTAAAAGGAATCCCACTCTCGATTAAGTGCATGAGAATAGGTGTCGTGATGTAGTAAGGCAAATTAGCCACTACCTTGATTGGCAGGTCAGGATTTTTAAAATTCTGGATATGTTGCGCCAAGTCAACCTTGAGAATGTCCTCGTTGACTACGGTCACATTGTCAAAATCACGTAGGGTATCTGCCAAAATCGGCACCAAACGGTGGTCAATCTCAAAGGCCATGACCTCTGCTGCACGCTCAGCCAGAAACTCCGTCAAGGCACCAATCCCTGGCCCAATTTCGATAACATTAACCTGGTCATCAATCTCAGCCGTATCCACGATTTTTTGTAGGATATTGGTATCCGTTAAGAAATTTTGCCCAAAGGACTTTTTAAAGGTAAAACCGTGACGCTCCAGCACTGCCTTAGTCACGCTATAATCTGCAATTCTCATCTATTCTCTTTTCTAATATAGTAAGCTTCTGGAGTATAATAATAGAGCAAAACAAATAAGGGAGTTCCATCAAATCCTTCCACCATCTCTTTTAGGAGTGCATCTGGATGAATGATTTCTCGTGTTTTGGTAAAATAAGCTCCGTGTTCCCCGTTTCGATTACGAAGTTCCCAAGCAACATTATTCCCTTGGACAGAAGGTAGATAACGCTCCATTTCTAGAAAATCAAAAAAATCTTTCACCGTCATGTCTTCTGGAACTTCAAATTCTACCTCATGAGGTAATACATCATCACCCATACAGACAGAATCTCTATCAACTCGTATTTTCATTTCACTCTTTCCTTGTAAACATCTATTTAAATATTATCAAAGTGAATCCCCTGACATAAATCTACTTACTTCTATTGTAACACATTCCCCTTGTATTTGGGTTCTGCTTAGTTATTCTCATAAGATTTCATAGCTCCTTCCACTTCTGCCAAAGCAACCCCAAACAACTCTAAGCGCTTGAGGAGTTGCTTGCCGTTAGAATAGCCGATTCGGAGAGCCTCTCCCAGATATTCTCTACGCTTACGGCTGTCTGCCCCTGCTAGAAAACCAAGGCGAATCAAGTCGCTACGACTGATGTCAAACTGGCTCTCATGTTCAAATTGTTCTGTCACCTGAGCTAGAGCTGTTTTCAGGTCTTCATGGCTAGCATGCTCAATTCCCAGAGAACGGCCCTTGGTTTTGGACTTAGGAACAGCTTCATCTCGCTTGAGGAAGGCATGCTGAACTGTTGGAATGGCCGTCATAATCATACGACGAATCCGCTCCCCATTAAAATCTGGGTCTGTAAAGACAATGACTCCATGACGTTGGTGCAGGCGCTGAATCCGCTCTATATCCTGTTCATTGATGGCAGAACCTCGTGTCTCATAGGTCTCTACATCGAAATAACGTTTGAGATTGGCCGTATCATCTCGCCCTTCGACAACGATGACTTGGGAAATTTTCTCTTTCATTACTTGCTGTCCAATCCAAAAATTCGTTCTGCATTTGCAGTTGTTACCTCCGCTAGCTCTTCTGCCGTCATCCCACGCAAATCAGCTATAAAGTCCACTACATAGCGAGTATAGGCTGTTTTATTTTCGCGACCACGCTTGGGTACAGGTGCTAAGTAAGGCGCATCTGTTTCCACCAAAATCTTGTCCAAAGGTAACTCTTTAGCTGCTTCTTGGATGTCAGTTGCCTTCTTGAAAGTCACCACTCCTGAGAAGGAAATGGTCATACCAAGCTCCACAAACTTCTCTGCCCACTCAAGCGTCCCTGAAAATGAATGCATAATCCCACCACGAGGACCAACGCCCTCACTCTTGATAATCTCATAGGTATCTTCCAGCGCATCACGGGTATGGACAACAAAAGGTAAATCCAAGTCCTTAGATAACTGAATCTGGCGACGAAAAACCTGCTCCTGTACTTCTTTTGGCGCTGTCATCCAATGGTAGTCTAAACCAATTTCACCTAAAGCAACAACCTTGGGATGCTTGAGCTTATCAATCAAGTAGGCTTCAATCTCCTCTGTGTAAATTCCAGCTTCTGTAGGATGCCAACCAATAGTCGCGTAAAGTTGGTCATACTCATCCACCAACTCCAAGGCACGCTTAATCGTCGGTTGATCAAAACCAACAATATTCATCTGTGTCACACCCATCTCAGCAGCCAAGGTAATTTCTTCTGCCTCACGACCTGCAAATTCTTCTACATTCAAGTGTGTATGTGTATCAAAAATCATCTCTTCTAACCTCGTTTTCTATCTACTATTATAGCAAAAAAACTGACCTCTCTCCTCATCTGAAAAAAATATTCTAAAACCCATTATCATCTCTTGACGCTCTTTTTCCAAAGCAGTATAATAACACTTATTGAATTTTTCAACAAAGGAAACAACTATGTTTACAAAATTAAAACAGACCTTTATCGGTCGTCCTCTTAAATCCTTAACCGAAGGCGAAGGGGGACTACTGGGAAAAATGCAGGCACTGGCAATGTTGTCAAGCGACGCTCTGTCCTCCATCGCCTATGGACCTGAGCAAGTAGTCCTCGTCTTGGCTAGTCTCTCTCCTCTAGCTATATGGTGGAGCCTTCCTATCGGCCTCTTTGTCCTCCTGCTTCTAGCTAGCCTGACCGTTTCCTACCGTCAAATCATCCATGCCTACCCTCAAGGGGGAGGGGCATATATGGTTACTCGAGAAAATCTATCTCCCCAACTTGGCTTGATAGCTGGAGGCAGTCTTCTGGTTGACTATATGTTGACCGTAGCGGTATCCGTTGCATCTGGAGCTGACGCTATCACAGCAGCTCTCCCTGCTCTTCACCCTTACAACCTCCACATCTCCATTTTTCTGGTTTGCTTGCTCATGCTCTTGAACTTACGGGGCTTAAAAGAATCTGCCAGTTCACTGATGATTCCTGTCTATCTCTTTATCATCAGTACTGTCTTTCTCTTGCTCTATGGAATCTTTCAACTAGTGACAGGTGCTCTCAGCTATCAGGCAACTTCACCTATTGGGCATGCTGTTCCGAGCCTGTCTATCGTTCTCATTCTAAGAGCTTTTACCAGCGGATCAGCCTCTCTCACTGGGGTTGAAGCTATTTCAAATGCCGTTCCCTTTTTCAAGGCTCCAAAAGAAAAGAATGCTGCTCAGACCTTGACCATTATGTCACTGATTTTAGGTTTTCTTTTTGCTGGTATCACCTTCCTAAACTACTGGATGGGGATTATGCCTCAACACGGAGAAACTATTCTTTCACAGATGGCTCAAGGCATCCTCGGCACTTCCTTCTTAGGCCACCTTGGGTATTATATCTTCCAATTCTCCACAGCCTTGATTTTGGCCGTAGCTGCAAATACTGGCTTTTCGGCCTTCCCTATGCTGGCTTACAATATGGCTAAAAACAAATACATGCCCCATCTCTTTATGGAAAAAGGAGACCGCCTAGGCTACTCCAATGGAATTTTAACTCTGGCTTTTGGGGCTATGATTCTTCTTCTCATTTTTAATGGCAATACCGAACGTTTGATTCCTCTTTATACTATCGGGGTCTTCGTTCCCTTCGCCCTATCTCAGACTGGGATGATTCGTCATTGGAAAAAGGTAAAAGGAGCCAACTTCTTAAAACCTGCTCTTGCTAACATCCTTGGGGCAATCATTTGCTACGCGATTGTACTAATCTTGCTCTTTTTCCGTCTCAGTGATATCTGGCCTTTCTTCCCGATTATTCTCGTACTCACCCTACTCTTCTTGGTAATTCACAGTCATTACCAAAAAGTAGCCCAACAACTGCGACTCTATGAAGGAATCGAAAAACGTACTTACGACGGCAATCTAGTTCTGGTCCTAGTAGGAAATGTCACACGAGTCAGCGTCGGAGCCATTAACTACGCTCAAAGTATCGGTGACGAAGTCCTAGCCATGCATATTTCTACCAAGGAAACAGCAGAAAAAGATCAAGAAATTCTCCAAGAATTTGCCGATTACTTCCCAACCATTACTCTGAAAAATATCAAGACTAGCTATCGCGACATCATCACCCCTACTGTCAAGTATGTCAAACGGATTTCCGAGGAAGCACAGAAAAAGAACTATACAGTCACTGTCCTCGTTCCCCAGTTTATCCCTAATAAACCTTGGCAGAATATCCTGCACAATCAGATGAGTCTCAAACTCAAATACGCCCTTCGTTGGCACCAAGACGTTGTTGTTGCTAGCTACTCTTATCACTTAAAAGAATAAAGAAAAGGCCCTACCAGAACCAAGAAGCTCTGGTAAGGCCTTTTTCTAAATCCAGTCACTAGGCTTATACTCAATGAAAATCAAAGAGCAAACTAGGAAGCTAGCCGCAGGCTGCTCAAAGCACTGCTTTGAGGTTGTAGATGAAACTGACGAAGTCAGCTCAAAACACTGTTTTGAGGTTGCAGATAGAACTGACGAAGTCAGTAACATACCTACGGCAAGGTGAAGCTGACGTGGTTTGAAGAGATTTTCGAAGAGTATTAACTGAAAAGCATGACTAGGAATACTATTGAATGTGGTTAGCTAAATCTTCCTGAGCTTTTTTATTTGACTCAGCTTTTTCTTTCAGCCATTTTTCATAGAGTTCTTGGTACTGTTTAGCTGTTACTGGCTCTTTTTGCAATTCAACATATTTGTAGTTGTCTGCATTTCCCTTATGACCAACGAATGAGAATGGACCTGTAAACGGTACAGTCTTACGGAAGATTGGGTTAGCTCCGCCACTTTGAACTGGTAGGAAGAGGGCACTATCTGTCAACCAAGCTTGGGCTTCAGCATATTTTTCATAGCGAGCTTGAGTATCTGTGATTTCAGCATCTGCCTGATCCAAGAGTTTCTTGTAGTCAGAAAGACCAATCTTATCCTTAACTTCCTTGTCTTTTCCTTCAGACAAGCCCATGTTTTTCAACTGAGAACCTGTCTCTGGATCAAGGATAGCTAGGTAAGTCTTCGGATCTGAGTAGTCTCCACCCCATCCTGAGATGTCGATATCGTAGTCTTTTTGTTCTGCTGTATCTGCAAAGTAGGTTGCCTGATCTTTTTCATCTGGAGAAAGTTGGATAACATCGATAACTACATTCTCCTTACCAAGAGTGGCTTCTACTGTTTGCTTGAAAGAACCAGCCTGTTGCACATCTAACTTAGCAGTCTGGTCAACTGGCATATCCAAATGAATTGGGAAGGTTACTCCCTGAGCTTGCAGACTTTCTTTAGCCTTAGCAAATTTCTCTTTGGCCTTGTCAGGGTTCAAGAAAGCTTGCTTACCATCGTTTAGGTTGATATTTGCCCAATCTTTACCGTAGTTGACAATTTTTTCATTGACAATATCACCGAAGTTCTTATCTCCAACTTGGACAAAGTTACTTGGTGTAATCGTGTTACGCAAAATACGGTCTGCTCCATCTTCACCATTTGTCTGCGCTGCATAGGCATGACGGTCAAAGGCAAAGTTGATAGCCTGACGGAAATCTTTATTTTGCATAGCTGCGCGTGAATCTGTCTTTTCCTTATCAGACTGTTTCATAGTCTGCTTGTAGCTTTGACGATTCACGTTGAAAAGATAATAGAAAGTAACTGAGTTTTGTGGTGTATAGGTAATCTTGTCCTCATTTCCCTTCTTGAGTTCAGCAAAGACTGAACTTGTTGGGAAGATACGGCCATCAGTATAGTTACCATCCAAGAAACCTCTAGCAATGCTGTCTTGGTCAGAACCGTCAAAGAAAGAGAGCTTCACTTTCTCAATTTTGACATTGTCCTTATCCCAATAGTTAGGATTTTTATCAAATTCAATCAAAGATTTTGATGTGAAGGACTTAAACAAGTAAGGACCATTTGACAAGATACTTGATGGCGTCACACTTCCAAAGTCATCCCCCTTAGACTTCAAGAAAGCTTCGTTTACAGGACTAAGAATACTTGCTGTTGTTTTAGAGTTCCAATAAGTCTCAGGTTGGTTGAGGGTGTATTGGAGTGTGTAATCATCCACTGCCTTAACACCAACAGTTCCAAAATCAGATGATTTCCCTTCAACATAGTCTGCTAGCCCTTTGATAGAATCTTGTACCAAGTACAAGTTCTCAGCCTTTTTATCAGCCGCATACTTAAGACCAGTCACAAAGTCATGAGCTGTTACATCCGCATACTCTTCTCCTTCAGAAGTGTACCATTTAGCCCCCTGACGGATTTTATAAGTGTAGGTCAAACCATCTTTTGACACAGTCCACGACTCAGCCATAGACGGGATGAGATTGCCATACTGGTCGTTTTCCAATAAACCATCAATCAAGTTGGTTGTGATACTAGATGTAGAGTCTCGGGTAGAAGTAATATAATCCAAGGTATCTGGGTTATTGACAAAGATATAAGAGTATGTCTTGTCTGCATTACTTGATTGGGAAGACCCACATGCTGCTAGAGCTAGACCTGCTGTCAAAGCCATAGCTCCAAAAAGCATAACTTTTGATTTCTTCATGATTATTCTCCATTTTTACAGTATGTGAAATATTATACACTATTCAAGCAAAAATATAAAGCTTTTTGTACTTTTTTACAAAAATAAAAATCAGTAGACTCGAGTTCCTACTGATTTTTGATATGGTTCGTTTGGATTATGCAGCCAAAACTTTGCGTCCTTTACGACGACGAGCTGCCAATACGCGACGACCGTTTTTAGTTGACATACGGTTACGGAATCCGTGTTTGCGCGCACGACGAAGTTTACTTGGTTGATAAGTACGTTTCACGATGAATACCTCCTCATAGATTTTGTATTCGTTTAGCCGGCTATAAAGTGATCAGTTACTAAACATACTTTACTATTCTATCTGATTCTTTTGCTTTTGTCAATAGCTCAAGGCAAATGTTTCCAGCTTTTTCGAATGTAAGCCCTATCTACGATACTGTTTCAAGAAACGAGTCATCTTTTCTTGAATTTGGGCTAGTTCATCAACACGAGGAAGGTAAACGATACGGAAGTGGTCTGGTTCCTGCCAGTTAAAACCTCGACCATGAACCAAGAGAACCTTTTCCTGTTTCAAGAAATTAAGGACAAACTGCTCATCATCATCGATACGGTACATATTACGGTCGATTTTAGGGAAGATATAGAGTCCCGCCTTGGGTTTAACCGCAGATAAACCTGGAATCTCTTGAATGGCATTGTAGATGAAATTTCTTTGCTCGTAAATCCGTCCACCTGGAAGAAGCAATTCATCGACTGATTGGTGCCCCCCCAAGGAAGTTTGTACGACTTGTTGGGCCAAAACGTTAGAGCAAAGGCGCATATTGGACAGCATATTGAGACCTTCAATATAGCCCTTGACGTGCGTTTTAGGTCCAGACAAGACCATCCAACCCACACGGAAACCAGCAATACGGTGGGATTTTGATAGACCATTCATGCTGACACAGAAAACATCTGGTGCCAAGCTAGCCACAGGCGTATGCACATGTCCATCCATTACCATGCGGTCGTAAATTTCATCCGCAAAGATAATCAAATCATTTTGACGGGCAATCTCAATAATCTCCAGCAAGAGTTCCTTAGGATAAAGGGCTCCAGTTGGGTTGTTTGGATTGATAAGGACGATTGCCTTGGTATTGGAAGTGATTTTTGACTTGATATCGTCAATATCTGGATACCATTCTGCAGCTTCATCACAGATATAGTGAACGGCATTTCCCCCAGCTAGGCTGACAGCAGCTGTCCAAAGAGGATAGTCTGGCATAGGCACCAAGACCTCATCTCCATTGTCCAAAAGCCCCTGCATAGACATGACAATCAACTCACTAACACCATTTCCAAGGTAGATATCATCAATATCTACATTTGGGAATTTCTTCAACTGGCAATACTGCATGATGGCCTTACGGGCTGAGAAAATCCCTTTGGAATCAGAATAACCTTCACTATCACGCGCATTCATAATCAAGTCATGAATGACCTCGTCTGGCGCTGTAAAACCAAATTCTGCTGGATTTCCTGTATTCAGACGTAAAATCTTTTCTCCGTTTGCTCGCATCCGCATGGCTTCTTCCAAAACAGGACCACGGATATCATAAGCAACATGCTCTAACTTACTAGACTTGTTATATTCTTTCATCTTGTCTCCTCAATTCATCAGGATAATAACATTATACCACTAGAAAGAAAATGCGACAAGTTTACTGAAATGTGTTACTAAAATCCTACAGAAGAAAAGCCTCGCTAAAAGCGAGGTCAAGACAGGAGAGATAACAGGTGTTTTGCCAAAAAAACATCACATACCAAAAGATAAACCTAGAAAAAACAAGCCTAAAAAGGAGTCATAGAGAAGATTGAACATGAGAAAAAGTCCCCATATCATCAAGTAATCCCAACGCCCACTTCGTTTTGCAACCAGGAATAATAGAAAATGGTAGAGTAGGTGAAAGACTAAAAAGCCAACAAAACCTGGATAGAGAAGCGGAATTAGCTTCTCTAATTGCCAGATCATGATAACTTCTAGCAAGACTGAAACTAGGATGATTCCATAATAAAGGAAATTTGAATTTTTTGTTTCTTGAAAAGAGTGCTTCATCATTCTCCCTCCCTTCACTTCTTTCCTGCTATCCTTTCTTTTATTTTATCATATATTTATATAGATTTTAAGCGCTAATATTCTTTTGAAAAATACCTTTTTTGCTTTACTTATATAGTGAAAAGGTTTACAATGATAGTAAGAAAATTTCAGGAGGTTTCATTATGGCACAACGTTACCAAAATATCATGGTCGCAATCGATGGTTCTAAAGAAGCGGACTTGGCTTTTGTCAAGGGAGTTCATTCTGCTCTACGAAACGACGCTAAACTCACCATCGCACATGTCATTGACACACGCGCTCTCCAAAGCGTATCCACCTTTGATGCTGAAGTTTATGAAGAACTCCAAGTCGACGCTGAAAGTCTGATGAAAGAGTACGAAAAACGTGCTAAAGATGCTGGTGTGGCAAATATTCACATCGTCATTGAAATGGGAAATCCAAAGACCCTACTGGCACGTACTATTCCCGATGCTGAAGAAGTGGACCTCATCCTCGTTGGCGCAACTGGTCTCAACGCCTTTGAACGCCTCTTGGTCGGTTCTTCATCTGAATACATCCTCCGCCATGCTAAAGTTGATTTGCTGGTGGTGAGAGAACAAGAAAAAACCTTGTAATCATCAAGAAAAGGAGCTCAGCGCTCCTTTTTGTCTACTATTTATACTTCAAACCACGTCAACTTCCATCTGCAACCTCAAAACAGTGTTTTGAGCAGCCTGCGGCTAGTTTCCTAGTTTGCTCTTT
>NZ_CAUQTU010000009.1:0-79598 GCF_963521255.1 uncultured Streptococcus sp.
AAATCAAAGAGCAAACTAGGAAACTAGCCGCAGGCTGTACTTGAGTACGGCAAGGTGACGTTGACGTGGTTTGAATTTGATTTTCGAAGAGTATAAGCTAAAAATCCTGATTTCAAGTAAAATCAGGATTTTTTCATGGATGCTATTTTTTCTGGATCTGGTGTGACACGGAGGGTCTTTTGTCCTGTGTAAGTGACAAAGCCTGGTTTTCCGCCAGTTGGTTTGTTGAGTTTCTTGACTTCAATCATATCTACCTGCACCAGATTTGACAAGCGACCTTGAGAGAAGTAGGCGGCCAGCTCTGCTGCGTCTGTTTTGACTTCATCGGATGGGTCAAGATTTCCTGAGATGACAACATGGCTTCCAGGAATGTCCTTGGCATGGAACCAAAGTTCCTCCTTGCGGGCCATTTTAAAGGTCAATTCCTCATTTTGCAGGTTATTGCGTCCGACATAGATGATGGTCTTGCCATCGCTTGCTAGATATTGTTCTGGTTTTTTGCGCTTCTGGATTTTTTCTCGTTGTCTTCTGCGGATAAAACCTGTTTGGATCAATTCTTCACGAATTTCAGCGATTTCTTCCAGTCCAGCTTGGTTGAGAACAGTTTCCACACTTTCAAGATAGAGAATAGTGGCCTTGGTTTCCTCAATCAGATCAGTCAAGTATTTGACAGCTTCTTTGAGTTTCTGATACCGTTTAAAATAGCGTTGGGCATTTTGGTTGGGAGTCAGAGCCTTATCAAGCGCAATCGTGATAGGTTGGTTGGTATAGTAGTTGTCTAGGATAACCTGGTCTTGGTCGTTAGGCACTTGGTGGAGGAAGGTTGTTAGCAATTCCCCTTTTTGGCGAAATTCTTCAGCATTGTCTGTCGCTAGTAACTCTTTTTCTTGTTTTTTTAGCTTATGTCGATTTTTCTGAAGTTCATTTTCAACACGACGAATCAGTTCACTAGCTTGCTGTTTGACACGGTCGCGTTCTGCCTTGTCCTTATAGTAGGTGTCCAGCAAGTCAGAAAGGCTGGCAAAAGGCTCTCCCACCTGATTTGCAAAAGGAACTGGACTAAAGGAAGTCTCTGTCAAGCATGGCTTGGTTTCTTGACTGAAAAAGTTACGGAAAGTAGACAGTTTATCACTAACCAGAATGTTTTCCAATTCATTTGCTGTATCACGTCCTAGACCTTGAAAGAGGCTTTGAAGATTTTTAGCTGTCGTTTCCTGTGTTTGCAGGATTTCAAAGAGTTTCTCGTCCTTGACCGTGAAAGGATTGTGCGATTCCGTGCTTGGCGGAGCGATATAGGTCGATCCAGGAAGTAAAGTGCGGTAGCTGTTTTGTGAAAAGCCGACGTGTTTGATAACTTCAAGGATTTTATGACTGCTTTTATCGACCAGTAGAATATTACTGTGTTTTCCCATGATTTCGATAATCAAGGTAGCCTGAATATGGTCTCCAATCTCGTTTTTATTGGAAACAGTGATTTCCACAATACGGTCATTTTCAATCTGCTCAATAGACTCAATCAGGGCCCCCTGCAAATACTTTCTCAAAACCATAATAAAGGTAGAAGGTTGGACTGGATTTTCAAAAGTTGTTTGGGTCAGCTGAATGCGTCCAAAAACTGGATGAGCAGAAAGGAGTAGGCGATGACTTTGGCGATTGCTGCGGATTTGCAAGACCAACTCTTGTTCAAAAGGCTGATTGATTTTCTGAATGCGACCGTTCACTAACTCTCTTCGCAATTCCTCAACCATGTGGTGTAAAAAAAATCCGTCAAATGACATCGTTCTCTCCTTGTGATTGTATTCCATAGTATTATATCAAAAAGGTAGAATAAAATCATGGAAATGTGGTATAATAAAGCCAAGTAAAGAGAAACGAGAAGCACATGTATATTGAAATGGTAGATGAAACTGGTCAAGTTTCAAAAGAAATGTTGCAACAAACCCAAGAAATTTTGGAATTTGCAGCCCAAAAATTAGGCAAAGAAGACAAGGAGATGGCAGTTACCTTTGTGACTAATGAACGCAGCCATGAACTCAATCTAGAGTACCGTGACACAGACCGTCCGACAGACGTCATCAGCCTTGAATATAAGCCAGAGTTGGAAATTGCCTTTGACGAAGAGGACTTGCTTGAAAATCCTGAATTAGCAGAGATGATGTCTGAGTTTGATGCCTATATTGGAGAACTGTTTATCTCTATCGATAAGGCTCATGAGCAGGCTGAGGAATATGGTCACAGCTTTGAGCGTGAGATGGGCTTCTTGGCAGTACACGGCTTTTTACATATCAACGGCTATGATCACTACACTCCAGAAGAAGAAGCGGAGATGTTCGGTTTACAAGAAGAAATTTTGACAGCCTATGGACTCACAAGACAATAAACGAAAATGGAAAAATCGTGACTTGATATCCAGTTTAGAATTTGCCCTCACAGGAATTTTTACTGCCATCAAGGAAGAACGCAATATGCGAAAACATGCAGTGACCGCTCTCGTGGTCATCCTTGCAGGTTTTATTTTTCAGGTGTCACGAATCGAATGGCTCTTTCTCCTATTGAGCATTTTCTTGGTAGTAGCATTTGAGATTATCAACTCTGCTATTGAAAATGTGGTGGATTTGGCCAGTCACTATCACTTTTCCATGCTAGCTAAAAATGCCAAGGATATGGCAGCTGGCGCGGTATTAGTGGTCTCTCTTTTCGCTGCCTTAACAGGCGCATTGATTTTTCTCCCACGAATCTGGGATTTATTATTTTAAACAGTAACAGTAAGAGGAAATTATGACTTTTAAATCAGGCTTTGTAGCCATTTTAGGACGTCCCAATGTTGGGAAGTCAACTTTTTTGAATCACGTTATGGGGCAAAAGATTGCCATCATGAGTGACAAGGCGCAGACAACGCGCAACAAAATCATGGGAATTTACACGACCGATAAGGAGCAAATCGTCTTTATCGATACACCAGGGATTCACAAGCCTAAAACAGCTCTTGGAGATTTCATGGTTGAGTCTGCCTACAGCACCCTTCGTGAAGTGGACACTGTTCTTTTTATGGTGCCTGCTGATGAAGCGCGTGGTAAGGGAGACGACATGATTATCGAGCGTCTCAAGGCTGCCAAGGTCCCTGTGATTCTGGTGGTGAACAAGATTGATAAGGTTCATCCAGACCAGCTTTTGTCTCAGATTGATGATTTCCGTAATCAGATGGACTTCAAGGAAATTGTTCCTATCTCAGCCCTTCAGGGAAATAATGTCTCACGTTTAGTTGATATTTTGAGTGAAAATCTGGACGAAGGTTTCCAATATTTCCCGTCTGATCAAATCACAGACCATCCAGAACGTTTCTTGGTTTCTGAAATGGTTCGCGAGAAAGTCTTGCACCTAACTCGTGAAGAGATTCCGCATTCGGTAGCAGTAGTTGTTGACTCTATGAAACGAGACGAAGAGACAGACAAGGTTCACATCCGTGCAACCATCATGGTGGAGCGCGATAGTCAGAAAGGGATTATCATCGGTAAAGGTGGCGCTATGCTTAAGAAAATTGGTAGTATGGCCCGTCGTGATATTGAACTCATGCTAGGAGACAAGGTCTTCCTAGAAACCTGGGTCAAGGTCAAGAAAAACTGGCGCGATAAAAAGCTAGATTTGGCTGACTTTGGCTATAATGAAAAAGAATACTAAGTAGAGGTGGGCACATGCCTGCTTCTTGTTTTTACAGAAGGAGGACGTATGCCTGAATTACCAGAGGTTGAAACCGTTCGTCGTGGCTTAGAAAAATTGATTTTGGGAAAGAAGATTTCGAGTGTAGAAATTCGTTATCCAAAGATGATTAAGACGGACTTGGACGAGTTTCAAAAGGAAGTGCCTGGCCAAGTTGTTGAGTCAATGGGGCGCCGTGGCAAATACTTGCTTTTTTACCTGACAGACAAGGTCTTGATTTCCCATCTGCGGATGGAGGGCAAGTATTTTTACTATCCGGACCAGGTTCCTGAACGCAAGCATGCCCATGTTTTCTTCCAGTTTGAAGACGGTGGCACGCTTGTTTATGAGGATGTACGCAAGTTTGGTACTATGGAACTATTGTCTCCTGACCTTTTGGATACCTACTTTATTTCTAAGAAATTAGGGCCTGAACCAAGGGAGCAAGACTTTGATTTACAGGTCTTTCAAGCTGCCCTAGCCAAGTCCAAAAAGCCTATCAAATCCCATCTCCTAGACCAGACCTTGGTAGCTGGTCTGGGTAATATCTATGTAGATGAGGTCCTATGGCGAGCTCAGGTTCATCCAGCTAGACTTTCTCAGACTTTGACAGCAGAAGAAGCGTCAGCCATTCATGACCAGACCATTGCTGTATTGGGCCAGGCTGTTGAAAAAGGTGGCTCCACCATTCGGACTTATACCAATGCCTTTGGGGAAGACGGAACCATGCAGGATTTTCATCAGGTCTATGACAAGGCTGGTCAAGAATGTGTACGCTGTGGCACCATCATTGAGAAAATCCAATTAGGCGGACGAGGCACCCACTTTTGTCCAACTTGTCAAAGGAGGGACTGATGGGAAAAATCATTGGAATCACAGGAGGAATTGCCTCTGGTAAGTCAACCGTGACAAATTTTCTAAGAAAGCAAGGTTTTCAAGTAGTGGATGCCGACGCAGTCGTCCACCAACTACAGAAACCTGGCGGTCGTCTGTTTGAGGCTCTAGTCCAGCATTTTGGTCAAAAAATCATCCTTGAAAACGGAGAACTTAATCGCCCTCTCCTAGCTAGTCTCATCTTTCCAAATCCTCAAGAACAAGAATGGTCTAAGCAAATCCAAGGAGAGATTATTCGTGAAGAGTTGGCTACATTAAGAGACCAGTTGGCTCAGACAGAAGAGATTTTTTTCATGGATATTCCCCTGCTTTTTGAGCAGGACTATGCCTCTTGGTTTGATGAGACGTGGTTGGTCTATGTGGACCGAGATGTCCAAGTAGAACGGTTGATGAAAAGGGACCAGCTGTCCAAGGATGAAGCTGAGTCTCGTTTGGCAGCCCAGTGGCCTTTAGAGAAAAAGAAAGATTTAGCCAGCCATGTTCTAGACAACAATGGCAATCAGGAACAGCTTCTAACTCAGGTAGTCTCCTTGCTTGAGGGAGGTAGCTAAGATGACAGAGATTAACTGGAAGGATAATCTGCGCATTGCCTGGTTTGGTAATTTTCTGACAGGAGCCAGTATTTCCTTAGTTGTGCCTTTTATGCCCATCTTTGTGGAAAATCTAGGTGTAGGGAGTGATCAAGTTGCTTTTTATGCAGGTTTAGCTATTTCTGTTTCTGCCATTTCTGCAGCACTTTTCTCTCCTATCTGGGGCATCCTTGCTGACAAATACGGTCGCAAACCCATGATGATTCGGGCTGGCATGGCCATGACCATTACTATGGGAGGCTTGGCCTTTGTCCCAAATATTTATTGGTTAATCTTTCTTCGTTTATTAAACGGGGTATTTGCAGGATTTGTTCCTAATGCAACGGCCTTGATAGCCAGTCAGGTTCCTAAGGAGAAATCAGGCTCTGCCTTAGGTACTTTGTCTACAGGCGTAGTTGCAGGCACTCTAACTGGTCCCTTTATTGGTGGCTTTATCGCAGAATTATTTGGCATTCGTACTGTCTTTTTACTGGTGGGTAGTTTTCTATTTTTAGCTGCTATTTTGACCATTTGCTTTATCAAGGAAGATTTTCAACCAGTAGCCAAGGAAAAGGCCATCCCAACAAAGGAATTATTTACATCAGTTAAATATCCCTATCTCTTGGTCAACCTCTTTCTGACCAGTTTTGTCATCCAATTTTCAGCTCAATCAATCGGCCCTATCTTAGCTCTGTATGTTCGCGACTTAGGCCAGACAGAGAATCTTCTTTTTGTCTCTGGTCTGATTGTGTCCAGTATGGGCTTTTCCAGTATGATGAGTGCAGGAGTCATGGGAAAGCTAGGTGACAAGGTGGGCAACCATCGCCTCTTGGTTGTAGCCCAGTTTTATTCAGTTATCATCTATCTCCTATGTGCCAATGCCTCTAGCCCCCTTCAACTAGGACTTTATCGTTTCCTCTTTGGATTGGGGACAGGTGCCTTGATTCCTGGAGTTAATGCTCTTCTCAGTAAGATGACTCCAAAACCAGGTATTTCAAGAGTATTTGCCTTCAATCAGGTATTCTTTTATCTGGGAGGTGTCGTTGGTCCCATGGCAGGTTCTGCAGTAGCAGGTCAATTTGGCTACCATGCAGTATTTTATGCGACAAGCCTTTGTGTTGCCTTTAGTTGTCTCTTTAACCTGCTTCAATTTCGAACATTATTAAAAGTAAAGGAAATCTAGTGCGAGTAAAAATTAATCTAAAATGCTCCTCTTGTGGCAGTATCAATTACCTAACCAGTAAAAACTCAAAAACTCATCCAGACAAGATTGGGGTTTTAAAGTATTGTCCCAAGGAAAGAAAAGTAACCCTACATCTTGAATCTAAGTAGATTTTATGGTAAAATAATAGGGATTTTAAGGAGTTTGATATGTATAACCTATTATTAACCATTTTATTAGTATTATCTGTTGTGATTGTGATTGCGATTTTCATGCAACCAACCAAAAACCAATCCAGCAATGTATTTGATGCCAGCTCAGGTGATTTGTTTGAACGCAGTAAAGCTCGCGGTTTTGAAGCTGTAATGCAGCGTTTGACAGGGATTTTAGTCTTTTTCTGGCTAGCCATTGCCTTAGCATTGACGGTATTATCAAGTAGATAAGAAAATAATGGGCAGGACTAGGTCTTTGCCTCTTTTTATTTTTAAAAGATATTTGAGAAGGTTTTACAGTAAAAGAAAATAAAAAATCTAGAAAGAAAATATGAAAGATAGAATAAAAGAATATTTACAAGACAAGGGAAAGGTAACTGTCAATGACTTGGCTCAGGATTTGGGAAAAGATGGGTCCAAGGATTTTCGTGACTTGATTAAAACCTTGTCTCTAATGGAAAGAAAGCACCAGATTCGCTTTGAAGAAGATGGTAGTCTGACATTAGAAATTAAGAAAAAACATGAGATTACCCTCAAGGGGATTTTTCATGCCCATAAAAATGGCTTTGGCTTTGTTAGTCTGGAAGGCGAGGAGGACGACCTTTTTGTAGGGAAAAATGATGTCAACTATGCTATTGATGGTGATACCGTCGAGGTAGTGATTAAGAAAGTCGCTGACCGCAATAAGGGAACAGCAGCAGAAGCCAAAATTATTGATATCCTAGAACACAGTTTGACAACTGTTGTTGGCCAAATCGTTTTAGATCAGGAAAAGCCTAAGTATGCTGGCTACATTCGTTCGAAAAATCAGAAAATCAGTCAACCAATTTATGTTAAGAGACCAGCCCTTAAACTTGAAGGAACAGAAGTTCTCAAGGTCCTTATCGATAAATACCCAAGCAAGAAACATGATTTCTTTGTCGCTAGTGTCCTCGATGTGGTGGGGCATTCAACGGATGTCGGAATTGATGTTCTTGAGGTCTTGGAATCAATGGACATTGTATCTGAGTTTCCAGAAGCTGTTGTCAAGGAAGCAGAAAGTGTGCCTGATGCTCCGTCTCAAAAGGATATGGAAGGTCGTTTGGATCTAAGAGATGAGATTACCTTCACCATTGATGGCGCTGACGCCAAAGACTTGGACGATGCGGTGCATATCAAGGCCTTGAAAAATGGAAATCTGGAGCTTGGTGTTCACATCGCAGATGTTTCCTACTATGTGACCGAGGGGTCTGCCCTGGATAAGGAAGCCCTTAATCGTGCGACTTCTGTTTATGTGACAGACCGTGTGGTTCCAATGCTTCCAGAACGACTGTCAAATGGCATCTGCTCCCTCAATCCTCAAGTTGACCGTCTGACCCAGTCTGCCATTATGGAGATTGATAAACATGGTCGTGTGGTTAATTATACCATTACACAAACAGTTATCAAGACCAGTTTTCGTATGACCTATAGCGATGTCAATGATATCCTAGCAGGTGACGAGGAGAAGAGACAAGAATATAAGAAAATTGTTCCCAGTATCGAACTCATGGCCAAGCTCCATGAAACTCTAGAAAACATGCGTGTGAAACGTGGAGCCCTCAATTTCGATACCAACGAAGCGAAGATTTTAGTGGATAAACAGGGTAAGCCTGTTGATATCGTTCTTCGTCAGCGTGGCATTGCCGAGCGGATGATCGAGTCCTTTATGTTGATGGCCAATGAAACAGTTGCCGAGCATTTCAGCAAGTTGGATTTGCCTTTCATCTATCGAATTCACGAGGAGCCTAAGGCTGAAAAGGTTCAGAAGTTTATTGATTATGCTTCGAGTTTTGGCTTGCGCATTTATGGGACTGCCAGTGAGATTAGCCAGGAGGCACTTCAAGACATCATGCGTGCTGTTGAGGGAGAACCTTATGCAGATGTCTTGTCTATGATGCTTCTACGCTCCATGCAGCAGGCTCGCTATTCTGAGCATAATCACGGCCACTATGGACTAGCTGCTGACTATTATACTCACTTTACCAGTCCGATTCGTCGTTATCCAGACCTTCTTGTTCACCGTATGATTCGGGATTACGGCCGTTCTAAGGAAATAGCCGAGCATTTTGAGCAAGTGATTCCAGAGATTGCGACCCAGTCTTCCAACCGTGAACGTCGTGCCATTGAGGCTGAGCGTGAAGTCGAAGCCATGAAAAAGGCTGAGTATATGGAAGAATATGTGGGCGAAGAGTACGATGCGGTTGTGTCCAGCATCGTTAAATTCGGTCTCTTTGTCGAATTGCCAAACACAGTTGAAGGCTTGATTCACATCACCAATCTATCTGAATTTTATCATTTCAATGAGCGTGATTTGACCCTTCGTGGGGAGAAATCGGGAACAACCTTCCGTGTCGGACAGCAAATCCGTATCCGGGTTGAAAGAGCCGACAAGATGACTGGTGAAATTGACTTCTCTTACATCCCAAGTGAGTTTGATGTGATTGAAAAAGGCTTAAAACAGTCTAGTCATAGTGACAGAGGGCGTGGTTCAAGTCGTCGTTCAGATAAGAAGGAAGACAAGAGGAAATCAGGACGCTCAAATGATAAGCGCAAGCATTCTCAAAAAGATAAGCAGAAAAAAGGAAAGAAACCTTTTTACAAGGAAGTAGCTAAGAAAGGAGCCAAGCATGGCAAAGGGCGAGGGAAAGGTCGTCGCGCAAAATAAAAAGGCGCGCCACGACTATACTATCGTAGATACGTTAGAGGCAGGGATGGTCCTGACTGGAACTGAAATCAAGAGTGTACGAGCTGCTCGAATCAATCTCAAAGACGGCTTTGCCCAAGTAAAAAATGGGGAAGTCTGGTTGAGCAATGTTCATATCGCTCCTTACGAAGAGGGTAATATCTGGAACCAGGAACCAGAACGTCGCCGCAAACTCCTGCTCCATAAGAAACAAATTCAAAAATTGGAACAAGAGACTAAAGGAACAGGAATGACGCTGGTTCCTCTTAAAGTCTATATCAAAGATGGCTATGCCAAGCTCCTTTTAGGTTTAGCTAAAGGGAAGCATGACTATGATAAACGGGAGTCTATCAAACGACGTGAGCAAAACCGCGACATTGCGCGTGTTATGAAAGCTGTTAATCAGCGATAAAAAGAGGAATGAAGATGGAAAAACTAGTTGCCTATAAACGTATGCCTTTGTGGACTAAAGAAACTATGCCAGAGGCTGTTCAGCAGAAACACAATACCAAGGTTAGGACTTGGGGGAAAATTACTGTCTTGAAGGGAGCTCTCAAGTTTATTGAATTGACAGAAGATGGTGAGGTTCTAGCTGAACACCTATTTGAAGCAGGGGCTGACAATCCCATGGCACAACCACAAGCCTGGCACCGAGTGGAAGCTGCCACAGACGATGTAGAATGGTATTTGGAATTTTATTGTAAACCTGAGGATTATTTCCCTAAAAAATACAATACCAATCCTGTTCATTCAGAGGTTCTAGAGGCTATGCAGATAGTAAAACCAGGAAAAGCCTTGGATTTGGGCTGTGGTCAGGGCCGTAACTCTCTCTTTCTTGCACAGAATGGTTTTGATGTGACAGCTGTAGATCAAAATGAACTGGCCCTTGAAATCTTGCAAAGCATTGTGGAGCAAGAAGACCTGGACATGCCTGTTGGTCTTTACGATATCAATTCAGCCAGCATTGGGCAAGAATATGATTTTATCGTATCAACTGTTGTTTTGATGTTTTTGCAAGCAGACCGCATTCCTGAAATTATCAAAAATATGCAGGAGAAAACCACTGTTGGTGGTTACAATCTTATCGTTTGTGCCATGGACACGGAGGATTATCCTTGTTCAGTGAACTTCCCATTTACCTTTAAGGAAGGCGAACTAGCGAACTATTACAAGGACTGGGAATTGGTCAAGTACAATGAAAATCCAGGCCATTTGCACCGTCGCGATGAGAATGGCAATCGTATTCAACTACGCTTTGCGACCATGCTAGCTAAGAAAATCAAGTAAACACACATGAAGATTAGGAATTTTCCTGATCTTTTTTTCTTTTTTACGAATAGATAAGATAGAAGAATTGACAAAAATACGCATTATAAGTATAATTTTAGATAGAAAGGTGACCATAAATGCCAATCATAGGTAAGGAAATGGTAAAATTAGCTCTTGCAAATGGATGGATTGAAGTTCGTAAGAGAGGAAGTCATCATCATTTTAAGAAAGTAGGGGTTCCCTATCTTGTCACTATTCCAGTTCACGCTAATGAGGATTTAGGAAAAGGTCTAGAGAGAAAAATATTAAAAGATTTGGGATTATAGTTGATTTGGAAATTGTGGAGGTGTATTATGCTAAAATCTTATCCTGCTATTTTTCATAAAGAAGGCACTGGGTATTGGATCGAATTTCCGGAATTTGGAGGTGGGACAGAGGGAGCAACGATTGAACTTGCAATGAAAAATGCTCGGGAAATGCTTGAGAGTGTTTTAGCTTCTTATATTGATGAAGGACTGGCTCTGCCTACTCCTAGTGACATTGCTGAGTTGAAAGCTCCTGATGGATTTGTGACTTTGATTCAGGTTAATCCCTTGCCTTTCGTAAAGAATAATAAAGCGATTCGAAAAAATGTTACGGTTCCAGAGTGGCTAGTCAGACTTGCAGATCGTGAGAAAGTAAACTATTCTGAAGTGTTGACACAAGCTCTTGAAAGTCGCTTGCAACTCTAAAATTATAGAGTGATGAAGATTAGGAATTTTCCTGATCTTTTTTCTTTTTTTCGAATAATATAGAAAAGGAGGGAATCATGTTTGTTGCGAGAGATACTAGGGGAGAATTGGTAAATGTGTTAGAGGATAAGCTTGAGAAGCAAGCATACACCTGCCCAGCTTGTGGAGGTCAGCTCCGTTTGCGTCAAGGACCAAGTGTCCGAACCCATTTTGCCCACAAATCCCTAAAAGACTGTGATTACTCCTTTGAAAATGAAAGCCCAGAACACTTGACAAATAAGGAAGTCCTCTATCACTGGTTGAAAACAGAGGCTGAGGTGCAATTAGAATACCCCCTTCCAGAGCTTAAACAGATTGCAGATGTGTTTGTAAATGGTAATCTAGCTCTAGAAGTCCAGTGTAGTCCCTTGCCTCAAAAAATTCTTAAAGAGCGCAGTGAGGGCTATCGTAGTCAGGGTTACCAAGTACTGTGGTTGCTGGGAGAAAAACTGTGGCTCAAGGAGCGTTTGACTCGTCTGCAAGAAGGTTTTCTTTATTTCAGTCAAAACATGGGCTTTTATATTTGGGAATTAGACAAGGAAAAACAGCTTTTAAGGCTTAAATATCTCATACACCAGGATCTTCGAGGCAAACTCCATTATCAAATCAAGGCATTTCCCTATGGCCAAGATAGTTTACTGGAGATATTACGTTTTCCCTATAAGAAACAAAAAATATCGCATTTTACAGTTTCTGAGGACAAGGACATCTGTCGCTATATTCAGCAACAACTTTATTATCAAAATCCCATTTGGATGAAAGAACAAGCAGAAGCCTATCAGAAGGGAGAAAATCTCCTGACTTATGGACTAAAAGAATGGTATCCACAAATTCGACCACTAGTAGGTGAGTTTTGCCAAATTGAGAAGGACTTGACCAGCTATTATCAGTATTTTCAAACCTATTACCAAGAAAATCCTCAAAATGATTGGCAAATGCTCTATCCACCAGCCTTTTATCAGCAATATTTCTTGAAAAATATGGTAGAATAGAAAGGATGGAGGAATCTAATGGTATTACAAAGAAATGAAATAAATGAAAAAGATACATGGGATCTATCAACGATCTACCCCACTGACCAGGCTTGGGAAGAAGCCTTAAAAGATTTAACAGAGCAATTGGAGAAAGTAGCCCAGTATGAAGGCCATCTCTTGGATAGTGCGGATAGCCTACTAGAAATTACTGAATTTTCTCTTGAAATGGAACGCCAGACGGAGAAGCTTTACGTTTATGCTCATATGAAGAATGACCAGGATACACGTGAAGCCAAGTACCAAGAGTACTATGCCAAGGCTATGACACTCTACAGTCAGCTGGACCAAGCCTTTTCGTTCTATGAGCCTGAATTTATGGAGATTAGCGAAAAGCAGTATGCTGACTTTTTAGAAGCTCAACCAAAATTGCAGCTTTATCAACACTATTTTGACAAGCTTTTGCAAGGCAAGGAACACGTTCTATCACAACGAGAAGAAGAATTATTGGCTGGAGCTGGGGAAATCTTTGGTTCGGCAAGTGAAACCTTCGCTATTTTAGATAATGCAGATATCGTCTTTCCATTTGTTAAAGATGAAGATGGTAACGAAGTACAATTATCACATGGCGTTTATATGCGTTTGATGGAGTCTAAAAACCGTGATGTTCGTCGTGGTGCCTATCAAGCTCTTTATGCGACTTACGAACAATTCCAACATACCTATGCCAAAACCTTGCAAACCAATGTTAAGGTGCAAAACTACCGTGCCAAAGTTCGCAACTACAAGAGTGCTCGTCATGCAGCCCTAGCGGCCAATTTTGTTCCAGAGAGTGTTTATGACAATTTGGTAACAGCAGTTCGCAAGCATTTACCACTCTTGCATCGTTACCTTGAGCTTCGTTCAAAAATCTTGGGGATTTCAGACCTCAAGATGTACGATGTCTACACACCGCTTTCATCTGTTGAATACAGTTTCACCTACCAAGAAGCCTTGAAAAAGGCAGAAGAGGCCTTGGCAGTCTTGGGTGATGATTACTTGAACCGTGTTAAACGTGCCTTCAGTGAGCGTTGGATTGATGTTTATGAAAATCAAGGCAAGCGTTCTGGAGCCTATTCTGGTGGTTCTTACGATACCAATGCCTTTATGCTTCTTAACTGGCAGGACAATCTAGACAATCTCTTTACTCTTGTTCATGAAACAGGTCATAGTATGCATTCAAGCTATACTCGCGAAACGCAGCCTTATGTTTACGGAGATTATTCTATCTTCTTAGCTGAGATTGCATCAACTACCAATGAAAATATCTTGACGGAGAAATTATTGGAAGAAGTGGAAGACGACGCAACGCGCTTTGCTATTCTCAATAACTTCCTAGACGGTTTCCGTGGAACAGTTTTCCGCCAAACTCAATTTGCTGAGTTTGAACACGCCATTCACCAAGCGGATCAAAATGGTGAAGTCTTGACAAGTGATTTCTTAAATAAACTCTACGCAGACTTGAACCAAGAGTATTATGGTTTGAGTAAGGAAGACAATCCTGAAATCCAATACGAGTGGGCACGCATTCCACATTTCTACTATAACTACTATGTATATCAATATTCAACAGGCTTTGCGGCAGCCTCAGCCTTGGCTGAAAAGATTGTCCATGGTAGTCAAGAAGACCGTGACCGCTATATCGACTACCTTAAGGCAGGTAAATCTGACTATCCACTTAATGTCATGAGAAAAGCTGGCGTTGATATGGAGAAGGAAGACTACCTCAACGATGCCTTTGCAGTCTTTGAACGTCGTTTGAATGAGTTTGAAGCCCTTGTTGAAAAATTGGGATTGGCATAAGATGGTTGAATCGTATAGTAAAAATGCCAACCATAACATGCGTCGTCCTGTTGTCAAAGAAGAAATTGTGGACTTGATGCGTCAGCGTCAAAAGCAAGTCACAGGATCTTTGAAAGAATTGGAAGACTTTGCCCGCAAGGAAAATATTCCCATTATTCCCCATGAAACGGTTGCTTATTTCCGTTTTCTCATGGAAACCATACAACCTAAAAACATTCTGGAAATTGGGACGGCTATCGGTTTTTCAGCCCTCTTGATGGCGGAACATGCTCCAAAGGCCAAGATTACAACCATTGACCGCAATCCAGAAATGATTGGTTTTGCCAAGGAAAATTTTGCTCAATTTGACAGTCGCAAGCAAATTACGCTCCTAGAAGGAGATGCGGTAGATGTCTTATCTACACTGACAGAGTCCTATGATTTTGTCTTTATGGATTCTGCTAAGTCTAAATACATCGTCTTTCTACCAGAAATCCTCAAACATTTGGACGTTGGAGGTGTGGTTGTCTTGGATGATATTTTCCAAGGTGGAGATGTTGCCAAGGATATTATGGAAGTCCGTCGTGGCCAGCGAACCATTTATCGAGGTCTTCAAAGATTATTTGATGCAACTTTAGACAATCCAGGACTCACCGCAACATTAGTACCTTTAGGGGACGGCATTCTCATGCTTCGTAAAAATGTAGCAGATGTTCAATTGCCTGACAGCGAATGATTTTCAGAAAAATTTAAGAAAATATAGTAAAATAGATAGGGTAACACTTATCTCAAAGGAGTAGACATGAAGAAAAAACTATTGGCAGGTGCCATTACACTATTATCAGTAGCAACTTTAGCAGCTTGTTCGAAAGGTTCAGAAGGAGCAGACCTTATCAGCATGAAAGGAGATGTTATCACAGAACATCAATTTTATGAGCAAGTGAAGAGCAACCCTTCAGCCCAACAAGTGTTGTTGAACCTGACCATCCAAAAAGTATTTGAGAAACAATATGGCTCAGAAGTAGATGACAAAGAAGTCAACGATACTATTGCCGAAGAAGAAAAACAATATGGTGAGAACTACCAACGTGTCTTGTCACAAGCAGGAATGACTCTTGAAACACGTAAAGCTCAAATTCGTACTAGTAAATTAGTTGAGTTGGCAGTTAAAAAGGCAGCAGAAGCTGAATTGACAGATGATGCTTACAAGAAGGCCTTTGACGAGTACACTCCAGATGTAACGGCTCAAATCATTCGTCTTGATAATGAGGATAAAGCGAAAGAAATTCTTGAAAAAGCCAAGGCAAGTGGCGCAGATTTCGCTCAATTAGCTAAAGATAACTCAACTGATGAGAAAACCAAAGCGAATGGTGGAGAAATCACCTTTGATTCTGCTTCAACAGAAGTACCAGAACAAGTTAAAAAAGCTGCTTTTGCTTTAGATGTAAATGGCGTTTCTGATGTGATTAAAGCCACTGGCACACAAGCCTATAGTAGCCAATATTACATTGTAAAACTCACTAAGAAAACAGAAAAATCATCTAATATCGATGATTACAAAGAAAAATTAAAAACGGTTATCTTAACCCAAAAACAAAACGATGCGACATTTGTTCAAAGCATTATCGGAAAAGAATTGCAAGCAGCCAATATCAAGGTTAAAGACCAAGCCTTCCAAAATATCTTCACTCAATATATCGGTAACGGAGATTCAAGCTCAAGCAGTTCATCAAAAGAATAAAACGAAAAAAGAGCCAAGTGCTCTTTTTCTTATGAGAAAATCTTCTATCTTAAGGATAAGAGTTTTTTTCTTTCGGAAAAAATGGTATAATAGCAATCAAAACTAGAAAATAAACGGAATTTGGGAATAATTTCTTTTGTTCTCATTAGATTGGTGATACTATGAAGATTAGTAAGAGGCACCTATTAAACTATTCTATCCTAGTTCCTTATTTGCTTTTATCTATTTTGGGCTTGATTGTAGTCTATTCTACAACTAGTGCCATTCTTATCGAAGAAGGTAAAAGTGCCCTGCAATTAGTTCGAAGTCAGGGAATGTTTTGGGGCTTTAGTTTAATATTGATTACCTTGATATATAAGCTAAAACTGAATTTTTTAAGAAAAGAACGACTTTTATTTATTGTTATGTTTGTTGAGCTAATTTTATTAGCTCTGGCTCGCTTAATTGGTACACCAGTTAATGGAGCCTATGGTTGGATATCAGTCGGACCTTTGACCATTCAGCCAGCTGAGTATTTGAAGATTATTATCGTCTGGTACTTGGCTCAACGTTTTTCAAAACAACAGGATGAAATCGCTGTTTATGATTTCCAAGTTTTAACTCAAAATCAATGGATTCCTCGTGCTTTTAATGATTGGCGTTTTGTCCTCTTGGTCATGATAGGAAGTTTGGCTATCTTCCCAGATTTGGGGAATGCTACTATCCTAGCTTTGGTCGCCTTGATTATGTACACACTTAGTGGGATTGCTCATCGCTGGTTTGTAGCCTTTATCGGTCTTTTGTTTGGCGTTTCCGCCCTTTCTTTAACAGCTATTGATTTGATAGGGGTTGATAAGTTTTTAAAAATTCCAGTATTTGGATATGTGGCCAAGCGTTTCAGTGCCTACTTTAATCCCTTTGCCGATTTGGCAGGAGCAGGCCACCAACTTGCAAATTCTTACTTTGCCATGGTCAATGGTGGATGGTTTGGTCTAGGTTTAGGAAATTCAATCGAAAAACGTGGCTATCTACCAGAGGCCCATACAGACTTTGTATTTTCAATTGTCATTGAAGAATTTGGCTTTGTGGGAGCCAGCTTGATTTTGGCACTTGTCTTTTTCCTTATTTTACGAATTATTCTGGTGGGAATTCGTGCTAAGAATCCCTTTAATTCCATGATGGCGATTGGGGTTGGAGGTATGATGTTGGTACAGGTCTTTGTTAATATCGGTGGAATTTCTGGTATTATTCCTTCAACTGGAGTAACCTTCCCTTTCCTATCGCAAGGAGGGAACAGTCTTCTAGTCTTGTCTGTAGCCATCGCCTTTGTCTTAAATATTGATGCAAGTGAAAAACGTGCCCAATTATATGAGGAGTTAGAAACTCACTCATCACACTATATGTAGAGTTGATAGCGGAAAGGATTACCTATGTCTCTTCAAAAATTAGAAAACTATAGTAATAAAGCTGTCGTGCAAGAAGAAGTGTTGATTTTAACAGAATTGTTAGAAGATATCACTAAAAATATGCTTGCCCCAGAGACTTTTGAAAAAATCATGCAGTTGAAAGAATTGTCAACTCAAGAAGATTATCAAGGCTTGAACCAATTAGTTACTAGTCTGACAAATGATGAAATGGCTTATATTTCACGCTATTTCTCAATTTTGCCTCTTTTGATTAATATTTCAGAAGATGTGGATTTGGCTTATGAAATCAACCACCAAAATAATATCGATCAAGATTATCTTGGTAAATTGTCAGCGACTATCAAAATGGTTGCAGAAAAAGAAAATGCGGTTGAAATTTTAGAACATTTGAATGTTGTCCCTGTTTTGACAGCCCATCCAACACAAGTGCAACGTAAGAGTATGCTGGATTTGACTAACCATATCCACACCCTCTTGCGTAAGTATCGTGATGTGAAATTAGGCTTGATCAATAAGGAAAAATGGCATAATGATCTCCGTCGTTACATTGAGATTATCATGCAGACAGATATGATTCGTGAAAAGAAATTGAAAGTAACCAATGAAATCACGAATGTTATGGAATATTACAATAGTTCATTCCTGAAGGCAGTTCCTCATTTGACAGCTGAGTACAAGCGTTTGGCTAAAAAACACGGTTTGGAGTTGAAACATCCTAAACCAATTACTATGGGAATGTGGATTGGTGGAGACCGTGATGGGAATCCCTTTGTGACAGCAGATACCTTGAAGAAATCTGCCATGACCCAGTGTGAAGTCATCATGAATTACTATGATGAAAAGATTTACCAACTTTATCGTGAGTTCTCTCTCTCAACCAGTATTGTCAATGTAAGCAAGCAAGTTAGAGAAATGGCTCGTCAATCTAAGGATAACTCTATTTATCGTGAAAAAGAGTTGTACCGTCGTGCCTTGTTTGATATTCAATCAAAAATCCAAGCGACAAAAGCTTATCTCATTGAAGATAAGGAAGTTGGGGCTCGCTATGAAACAGCTAATGATTTTTATAAGGATTTAATTACCATCCGTGATTCCCTCTTGGAAAACAAGGGAGAAGCACTAATTTCTGGTGATTTTGTTGAGCTGATTCAGGCAGTTGAAATTTTTGGTTTCTATTTGGCATCCATTGACATGCGTCAAGATTCTAGTGTTCATGAGGCCTGCGTAGCAGAACTCTTAAAATCAGCAGGAATTCATTCTCGTTATAGCGAGCTAAGTGAAGAGGGAAAATGCCAGCTTCTCTTGAAAGAATTGGAAGAAGATCCACGCATTCTTTCTGCTACTCATGTTGAAAAATCAGAGTTACTTGAAAAAGAATTAGCAATCTTTAAGGCTGCTCGTAAGTTGAAAGATAAGTTGGGAGATGATGTCATTCGTCAGACCATCATTTCACATGCAACCAGCGTATCAGACATGTTGGAATTGGCTATCTTACTAAAAGAAGTAGGTTTAGTTGATAAAGAAAGAGCTCGTGTCCAAATTGTTCCTCTTTTTGAAACAATCGAGGACTTGGACCGCTCAGAAGAAACCATGAGAGAATACCTTTCTCTTGGTCTGGCTAAGAAATGGATTGCTTCACGTAATAATTACCAGGAAATCATGCTTGGTTACTCTGATAGTAATAAAGATGGTGGCTACCTATCATCATGTTGGACTCTCTACAAGGCACAACAACAACTGACTGCCATTGGAGATGAATTTGGTGTTAAGGTTACCTTCTTCCATGGCCGTGGTGGGACTGTTGGTCGTGGTGGTGGACCAACCTATGAAGCCATCACATCTCAACCGCTCAAGTCTATCAAGGATCGTATCCGTTTGACGGAGCAGGGTGAAGTAATTGGCAATAAATACGGTAACAAAGATGCTGCCTATTATAACCTTGAAATGTTGGTTTCAGCAGCCATTAACCGTATGATTACTCAATGGAAGAGTGATACTAATACCTCAAATCGCTATGAGGCTATTATGGATCAAGTAGTGGACCGTAGTTATGATATTTATCGAGATTTAGTCTTTGGGAATGAACATTTTTATGATTATTTCTTTGAGTCAAGTCCAATCAAGGCTATTTCCAGCTTTAATATCGGTTCGCGTCCAGCTGCTCGTAAGACTATTACTGAAATCGGTGGTTTGCGTGCTATTCCTTGGGTTTTCTCATGGTCACAAAGTCGTGTCATGTTTCCAGGATGGTATGGTGTCGGATCAAGCTTCAAGGAGTTTATCGATAAAAATCCAGAGAATATCGCTATCTTACGAGATATGTACCAAAATTGGCCTTTCTTCCAGTCTCTCCTTTCAAATGTAGATATGGTCTTGTCAAAATCTAACATGAATATTGCTTTTGAATATGCTAAACTATGTGAAGATGATCAAGTGAAGGCTATTTATGATACTATTTTAGACGAATGGCAATTAACTAAAAATGTTATCCTAGAGATTGAAGGATACGACGAATTATTAGCTGAAAATCCATATCTAAAAGCAAGTTTGGATTACCGTATGCCTTACTTTAATATCCTTAACTATATCCAGTTGGAGTTGATTAAACGTCAACGTCGAGGAGAATTATCAAGCGATCAAGAAAAATTAATCCATACAACCATCAACGGAATTGCGACAGGATTGCGTAATTCGGGCTGATGTCTTTCAAACTTCCTCTTTTTCTATAGGGGAAGTTTTTGAATATTTCAAAAAAATACTAAAAGAGTCTTGACAAGTAATTGAAAAATGATATAATTTAACCATTCAGAAAAGTAATCATTCAAACTTTTTAGAGAGTCTGTGGTAGCTGAAAACAGATAAGTGGTAATGATGAAAATTGGGCTGGATGTTATTTAGAATTTGAAATCATAAAAATTCGGTGAGCACACCTTACAGTGCATCTCGTTATTGCGAGACTGAGCGATAGGGAAATTCCCTGTAATTGAGGTGGTACCGCGCATCGACGTCCTCACACAAGTTTTTTGTGTGAGGACTTTTTTATAGGAGGTTTGTATGGAAAGAAAACGATGGCGTCGCTTGTTTATACTCAATGAAAATCAAAAAGCAAACTAGGAAGCTAGCCGCAGGTTGCTCAAAGCACTGCTTTGAGGTTGTGGATAGAACTGACGAAGTCAGTAAACATAGCTACGGTAAGGCGACGCTGACGTGGTTTGAAGAGATTTTCGAAGAGTATTAGATAAGTGAAGTATTTTAAAGAAATAAAAAGGAGAAATAGAATGAAAAATAAACGTTTAATTGGAATTATCGCTGCATTAGCAGTCTTAGTAGCAGGAAGTTTGATTTACTCTTCAATGAATAAACCAGAAGCTAAGAATGAGAAAAAAGTTGCCAAAGTTGGTGTCCTTCAGTTTGTCAGCCATCAATCTCTTGACTTGATTTATAAAGGAATTCAAGATGGACTTTCAGAAGAAGGTTATAAAGATGACCAAGTTAAAATCGATTTTATGAACTCAGAAGGTGACCAAAGTAAGGTTGCGACAATGAGTAAACAATTGGTTGCAAATGGCAATGACCTTGTGGTTGGTATTGCAACACCAGCTGCTCAAGGTTTGGCTAGCGCCACAAAAGACTTACCGGTTATCATGGCTGCTATTACAGACCCAATTGGTGCTAATTTGGTTAAAGATTTGAAAAAACCAGGTGGCAACATTACAGGTGTATCTGACCATAATCCAGCTCAACAACAAGTTGAACTCATCAAGGCTCTAACACCAAATGTGAAAACAATCGGAGCTCTTTACTCAAGTAGCGAAGACAATTCAAAAACACAGGTCGAAGAATTTAAGGCTTATGCTGAAAAAGCAGGTTTGACAGTGGAAACATTTGCGGTTCCTTCAACAAATGAAATTGCTTCAACAGTCAATGTTATGACTAGCAAGGTCGATGCTATCTGGGTTCCAATCGACAACACAATCGCATCTGCATTTTCAACAGTTGTATCAAGCAACCAATCAGCTAAAAAACCAATCTACCCAAGCGCAACTGCCATGGTAGAAGCTGGTGGTTTGGCATCAGTTGTAGTTGACCAACACGACCTTGGTGTGGCAACAGGTAAAATGATTGCGCAAGTCTTGAAAGGTGCAAAACCAGCCGATACTCCAGTTAATGTCTTTTCAACTGGTAAGTCAGTTATCAACAAAAAATTGGCACAAGAGCTAGGTATTACGATTCCTGAATCTGTTCTAAAAGAAGCAGGACAAGTGATTGAATAATCTGTAATGGAGGAGTTGGGGATATCTCCTCCAATTTTTTACAATAGAAATCATATAGAAAAGGTTAAGAAACAGATGATATTATCTATTATTTCTCAAGGATTTGTCTGGGCTATTTTAGGTCTGGGAATCTTTATGACATTTAGGATTTTGAACTTTCCAGATATGACGACAGAAGGTTCCTTCCCTCTTGGGGGAGCTGTTGCTGTCACTTTGATAACGAAAGGCGTGAATCCTTTTTTAGCGACACTTGTTGCTGTAGGAGCAGGTTGTTTGGCTGGTATGGCAGCAGGACTTCTTTATACAAAAGGGAAGATCCCAACCTTGCTCTCAGGGATTTTAGTGATGACTTCCTGTCACTCTATCATGCTCTTGATTATGGGACGTGCGAATTTAGGCTTGCTTGGAACTAAGCAAATTCAGGATGTTTTGCCTTTTGATTCGGATTTGAATCAACTCTTGACAGGTCTCATCTTTGTCAGTATTGTTATTGCTCTCATGCTCTTTTTCTTGGACACTAAACTCGGACAAGCCTATATTGCTACAGGTGACAATCCTGATATGGCTAGAAGTTTCGGGATTCATACTGGGCGCATGGAGCTCATGGGTTTGGTCTTGTCAAATGGTGTGATTGCCCTTGCAGGTGCCCTCATTGCCCAGCAAGAAGGGTATGCTGATGTGTCTCGAGGAATCGGGGTTATTGTTGTGGGACTTGCAAGTTTGATTATTGGAGAAGTTATCTTCAAGAGTTTGAGCTTGGCAGAGCGTTTGGTTACAATCGTTGTAGGTTCTATCGCCTATCAATTCTTAGTATGGGCAGTTATCGCGCTTGGATTTAACACAAGTTACCTTCGTCTATACAGTGCAGTGATTTTAGCAGTCTGTCTCATGATTCCAACATTTAAGCAAACTATCTTGAAAGGAGCCAAGTTAAGTAAATGACAGCAATTGTAGAATTAAAAAATGCAACCAAAGTTGTTAAAAATGGCTTTGATGAAGAAAAGATTATTTTAAATGATGTTTCCTTAGAAATTTTTGAACAGGACTTTATCACGATTTTAGGTGGAAATGGTGCTGGGAAATCGACCCTTTTTAACACTATAGCAGGAACCTTATCACTAACCAGTGGAACTATCCGTATTTTAGGTGAAGATGTTACCAAGTTTTCAACAGAAAAGCGTGCCAAGTATCTGTCTAGAGTCTTCCAAGATCCCAAGATGGGGACAGCTCCTCGTATGACAGTGGCTGAAAATCTCTTAATCGCCAAGTTTCGTGGTGAAAAGCGTGGACTCTTTCCAAGACGTTTGGCTAGCTATAAGGATGAGTTTCAGTCAACTATTGAAAAAGTGGGAAACGGTCTTGAGAAACACTTGAATACACCAATTGAGTTCTTATCAGGTGGACAAAGACAGGCCTTGAGTCTCTTGATGGCAACCTTAAAGCGTCCTGAATTGCTATTGTTGGACGAGCATACTGCGGCCCTGGATCCAAAGACCAGTGTGGCCTTGATGGAATTGACAGATGAATTTGTCAAGAAAGATCAGTTGACAGCGCTTATGATTACCCATCATATGGAAGATGCTCTCAAATATGGTAATCGTCTGATTGTCATGAAAGAAGGACGGATTATCCAAGATTTGAACCAAGAAGAAAAAGCAAAAATGAAAATCTCTGATTATTATCAACTCTTTGAATAAAGTAAGGAAAACGAGTGAAATGGTTTACTTTTTTTCTGAAATAAAGTATACTATATAAAGTAAACTATGATAACATGGAGGTATTGTGTATGGTTGACAAACAAGTCATTGAAGAAATCAAAAACAATGCCAACATTGTGGAAGTCATAGGAGATGTGATTTCTTTACAAAAGGCTGGACGGAACTATTTAGGGCTCTGTCCTTTTCATGGTGAAAAGACTCCTTCTTTCAACGTTGTGGAAGACAAGCAGTTTTATCACTGTTTTGGTTGTGGGCGCTCAGGTGATGTATTTAAGTTCATAGAGGAGTACCAAGGTGTTCCCTTTATGGAGGCTGTCCAAATCTTAGGCCAGCGTGTTGGGATAGAGGTAGAAAAACCGCTTTATAGTGAACAGAAGCAAATTTCGCCTCACCAAGCTCTTTATGATATGCACGAAGATGCAGCCAAATTTTATCATGCTATTCTCATGACAACAACCATGGGTGAAGAGGCGAGAAATTACCTTTATCAGCGTGGTTTGACAGATGAAGTGCTCAAACATTTTCGGATTGGTTTAGCACCTCCAGAACGCAACTATCTTTATCAACGTTTGTCTGGCCAGTATTGTGAAGAGGATTTTCTAGATTCAGGACTGTTTTATCTCTCAGATGCTAATCAATTTGTAGACACCTTTCACAATCGTATTATGTTTCCCCTGACAAATGACCAAGGAAAGGTCATTGCCTTCTCAGGTCGTATCTGGCAGAAAACGGATTCACAAACTTCTAAGTATAAAAATAGCCGATCGACTGCAATTTTTAACAAAAGTTACGAATTATATCATATGGATAGGGCTAAAAAATCTTCTGGAAAAGCCAGTGAGATTTATCTGATGGAAGGGTTCATGGATGTCATTGCAGCCTATCGGGCTGGAATCGAAAACGCTGTCGCATCTATGGGAACAGCCTTGAGTCGAGAGCATGTTGAGCATCTGAAAAGGTTAACCAAGAAGTTAGTCCTTGTTTACGATGGTGATAAGGCTGGGCAAGCCGCGACATTGAAAGCATTGGATGAAATTGGTGATATGCCTGTGCAAATCGTCAGCATGCCTGATAACTTGGATCCTGATGAGTATCTACAAAAAAATAGCCCAGAAGACTTGGCCTATCTATTAACGAAAACTCGTATTAGTCCGATTGAGTTTTACATTCACCAGTACAAACCTGAAAACAGTGAAAATCTGCAGGCTCAGATTGAGTTTATTGAAAAAATAGCTCCCTTGATTGTTCAAGAAAAGTCTATCACTGCTCAAAACAGCTATATTCATATTTTAGCTGACAGTTTGGCGTCCTTTGATTATGCCCAGATTGAGCAGATTATTAATGAGAACCGTCAGGCACAAAGGCAGAATCGCATGGAAGGAATTTCCAGACCGACGCCAATCACCATGCCTGTTACCAAGCAGTTATCAGCTATTATGAGGGCAGAAGCCCATTTACTCTATCGGATGATGGAATCCCCTCTTGTTTTGAACGATTACCGTTTGCGAGAAGACTTTGCATTTGACACACCTGAATTTCAGGTCCTATATGACTTGCTTGGCCAGTATGGCAATCTTCCTCCAGAAGTTTTAGCAGAACAGACAGATGAAGTTGAAAAAGCTTGGTATCAGGTTTTAACCCAGGATTTACCTGCTGAGATGTCGCCTCAGGAACTTAGTGAAGTAGAGATGACTCGAAACAAGGCTCTCTTGAATCAGGACAATATGAGAATCAAAAAGAAGGTGCAGGAAGCTAGCCATGTAGGAGATACAGATACAGCCCTAGAAGAATTAGAACGTTTAATTTCCCAAAAGAGAAGAATGGAGTAATAATGGCAACAAAACAAAAAGAAGTAACAACATTTGACGTACAAGTAGCAGAATTTATCCGTAATCATAAACAAAAAGGGACAGCAACTGATGATGAAATCAATGCTAGTCTTGTCCTTCCTTTTACCTTGGATGCTGATGGAATTGAAGACCTTTTGCAACGAATTCAGGATGCAGGAATTTCAATCACAGATAACGAAGGAAATCCAAGTGCGCGTGTTCTTAGTGCAGAAGAAGAGCCAGAACTCAGTGATGAGGACTTGATTGGGTCAACTTCGGCTAAGGTCAACGACCCTGTCCGTATGTACTTGAAAGAGATTGGTGTCGTTCCTCTTTTGACTAATGAAGAGGAAAAAGAATTGGCACTGGCTGTTGAAGCGGGTGACATCGAAGCCAAACAACGCCTTGCGGAAGCCAACCTTCGTTTGGTTGTTTCTATTGCCAAACGCTATGTTGGTCGTGGTATGCAGTTTCTTGACTTGATTCAAGAAGGAAATATGGGCTTGATGAAGGCGGTTGACAAGTTTGATTATTCTAAAGGGTTCAAGTTTTCAACTTACGCAACTTGGTGGATTCGTCAGGCTATCACTCGTGCTATTGCGGATCAAGCTCGTACCATCCGTATCCCAGTCCACATGGTTGAAACCATCAATAAATTGGTTCGTGAACAGCGGAATCTCCTTCAAGAATTGGGACAAGATCCAACGCCAGAACAAATCGCTGAACGTATGGATATGACTCCTGACAAGGTTCGTGAAATCTTGAAGATTGCTCAAGAACCAGTATCTCTTGAAACACCAATCGGTGAAGAGGATGATAGCCACCTTGGGGACTTTATCGAAGACGAAGTGATTGAAAATCCAGTGGACTATACAACTCGTATCGTCTTGCGTGAGCAGTTGGATGAGGTCTTGGATACTCTTACAGACCGTGAAGAAAATGTTTTGCGTTTGCGTTTCGGACTAGATGATGGAAAAATGCGTACCCTTGAAGATGTAGGTAAAGTCTTTAACGTGACTCGCGAGCGTATCCGTCAGATTGAAGCCAAGGCTTTGAGAAAACTACGTCAACCAAGTCGCAGCAAACCGCTTCGTGATTTTATTGAAGACTAGGAGTGAGGAAAATTATGGCTTATACAGAAGAACAAATTGAAAACATCAAAACACGGATTTTATCAGCCTTGGAAGAAGTTATTGACCCTGAGTTGGGAATCGATATTGTCAATCTTGGTTTGATCTATGAGATTCGTTTTGACGGCGACACAGGACAAACAGAGATTGATATGACTTTGACAACTATGGGTTGTCCTCTAGCTGACCTTTTGACAGACCAGATTTATGATGCTATGACCGAGGTGCCAGAAGTAACTGATACTGAAGTTAAATTGGTTTGGTATCCAGCCTGGACTGTTGAAAAAATGAGTCGCTATGCCCGCATTACCCTAGGCATTAAGTAAATAGATAAAAGTATGTGAGAGACCATTGGAAGAGCGAGGAAATTTCCCCTTCTTTTCCTCTAGTCTCTCCTTTCTTTTGCTGATTTTATTCAAAGAAAATGATATAATAGTAGTTATGGAAAAAAAGAAATTACGCATCAATATGTTGAGTTCAAGTGAGAAAGTAGCAGGACAAGGAGTTTCAGGTGCCTACCGTGAATTAGTTCGTCTTCTTCACCGTGATGCCAAGGACCAATTGATTGTTACAGAAAATCTTCCAATCGAGGCAGATGTGACTCACTTTCATACAATTGATTTCCCCTATTATTTATCAACATTCCAAAAGAAACGCTCAGGGAGAAAAATTGGCTATGTGCATTTCTTGCCTGATACACTTGAGGGGAGTTTGAAAATTCCATTTTTCTTAAAGGGAATTGTGAAACGCTATGTATTTTCTTTTTACAACCGGATGGAGCACTTGGTGGTGGTTAATCCTATGTTTATTGAGGATTTGGTGGCAGCTGGTATTCCACGTGAAAAAGTGACCTATATTCCTAACTTTGTCAATAAGGAAAAATGGCATCCCCTTCCACAAGAAGAGGTAGCGAGACTGCGAACAGAGCTAGGTCTTAGTGACAATCGGTTTATCGTAGTAGGTGCTGGTCAAGTTCAGAAACGCAAAGGGATTGATGATTTTATCCGTCTGGCTGAGGAATTGCCTCAGATTACCTTTATCTGGGCGGGTGGTTTCTCATTTGGTGGTATGACAGATGGTTATGAACGCTACAAGAAAATGATGGACAATCCTCCCAAAAATTTGATGTTTCTAGGTATCGTATCACCAGAGCGAATGCGTGAATTGTATGCCCTAGCGAATCTTTTCTTGTTGCCTAGTTATAATGAGCTCTTTCCTATGACGATTTTAGAGGCTGCTAGTTGTGAGGCTCCTATTATGTTGCGTGATTTAGATCTCTATAAGGTGATTTTGGAGGGAAATTATCGGGCAACAGCAGATAGAGAAGAGATGAAAGAAGCTATTTTAGAATATCAAGCAAATCCTGTTGCCTTAAAAGATCTCAAAGAAAAAGCTAAGAATATTTCCAGAGAGTATTCTGAAGAGCATCTGTTACAAATCTGGTTGGACTTTTATGAGAAACAAGCCACTTTAGGGAGAAAGTAAAAAGTGAGGTAATCTATGCGAATTGGTTTATTTACAGATACCTATTTTCCTCAGGTTTCTGGTGTTGCGACCAGTATTCGAACCTTAAAAACAGAACTTGAAAAGCAGGGGCATGCTGTTTTTATCTTTACGACGACAGATAAGGATGTCAATCGTTATGAAGATTGGCAAATTATCCGCATTCCAAGTGTTCCTTTTTTTGCTTTCAAAGATCGCCGCTTTGCCTATCGAGGCTTTAGCAAGGCACTTGAAATTGCCAAACAGTATCAGCTGGATATTATCCATACTCAGACAGAATTTTCTCTAGGCTTGTTGGGGATTTGGATTGCGCGTGAACTGAAAATTCCCGTTATTCATACCTATCATACCCAGTACGAAGACTATGTGCATTATATTGCCAAGGGGATGTTGATTCGTCCTAGTATGGTCAAGTATCTGGTCAGAGGTTTCCTGCACGATGTGGATGGGGTTGTTTGCCCGAGTGAGATTGTTCGTGACTTGCTATCTGATTATAAAGTCAAGGTTGAAAAGCGGGTCATTCCAACTGGAATTGAATTAGCTAAGTTTGAGCGTCCAGAAATAAAGCAAGAAAATTTGAAAGAACTGCGTAGTAAATTAGGGATTCAAGATGATGAAAAGATGTTGCTTAGCCTTTCCAGAATTTCCTATGAAAAAAATATTCAAGCAGTATTAGCAGCCTTTGCAGAAGTTCTGAGAGAGGAAGACAAGGTGAAACTGGTAGTTGCTGGGGACGGTCCTTATCTGGATGACCTCAAAGAGCAAGCTAAAAAACTAGAGATTCAAGACTCCGTTATCTTTACAGGTATGATTGCTCCTAGTGAGACGGCTCTTTACTATAAGGCGGCAGATTTTTTCATCTCTGCATCGACAAGTGAAACGCAGGGTTTGACATACTTGGAAAGCTTAGCTAGTGGAACGCCTGTCATTGCTCACGGAAATCCGTATCTGGACAATCTCATCAATGACAAGATGTTTGGTACCTTGTATTACGGTGAGCATGATTTGGCTGGAGCTATTTTGGAAGCCCTGATTGCAACGCCAGATATGGATGAGCATACCTTATCAGAAAAATTGTATGAGATTTCAGCTGAGAACTTTGGAAAACGGGTGCATGAGTTTTATCTTGATGCTATTATTTCAAATAATTTCGAGAAAGATTTAGCCAAAGATGATACGGTTAGTCAGCGTATCTTTAAGACAGTTTTGTATCTTCCACAACAGGTGGTTGCTGTGCCCGTAAAAGGATCTAGACGAATGCTGAGGGCTTCAAAAACACAGCTAATCAGTATCAGAGATTATTGGAAAGACAGTGAAGAATAGAAAGAGGAATAGCTATGAAAAAACAATTAATGAGAAGTGGTCATGATAAAAAGATTGCAGGTGTTTGTGCAGGAGTGGCTCATTATTTTGATATGGATCCAACTATTGTTCGTGTAATATGGGGTGTTCTTGCTTTTGGTTATGGAGCTGGAATTGTAGCCTATATCATTTTATGGATTATTGCACCAGTAGCAACTGACTATTGAAAACTAGATCAATTCATGCTAAGATAATAGAAAATAGAATGTAACGAAGGAGAGAAAAATGGCATTTGGAGATAATGGAAATCGTAAAAAAACTATGTTTGAGAAAATAACCTTGTTTATAGTGATTATCATGCTAGTAGCAAGTTTATTGGGAATTTTTGCAACTGCAATTGGAGCCCTCAGTAATCTATAAAATAGATTCAAGAAAATTTTGTGACTGGGATTTCCCAGCCCTTTTTTAAAGTGAGAAGAAAAAATGAGTATGTTTTTAGATACAGCCAAGATTAAGGTCAAGGCTGGTAATGGCGGTGATGGTATGGTTGCTTTTCGCCGTGAAAAATATGTCCCTAATGGCGGACCTTGGGGTGGTGACGGTGGTCGTGGAGGAAATGTGGTCTTCGTTGTAGATGAAGGGTTACGTACTTTGATGGATTTCCGCTACAATCGCCATTTCAAGGCTGATTCTGGTGAAAAAGGAATGACCAAAGGGATGCATGGTCGTGGTGCAGAGGATCTCAGAGTTCGAGTGCCGCAAGGTACGACTGTCCGTGATGCAGAGACTGGCAAAGTTTTAACAGATTTGATTGAACATGGACAAGAATTTATTGTAGCCCACGGTGGTCGTGGTGGACGTGGAAATATCCGCTTTGCGACACCTAAAAATCCTGCACCAGAAATCTCTGAAAATGGAGAACCAGGTCAGGAACGTGAGTTACAATTGGAACTAAAAATCTTGGCTGATGTTGGTTTAGTTGGATTCCCATCTGTTGGGAAATCAACCCTTTTAAGTGTTATCACATCTGCTAAACCTAAAATTGGTGCCTACCATTTTACGACTATTGTGCCAAATCTAGGTATGGTTCGTACCCAATCAGGTGACTCCTTTGCAGTAGCTGATTTACCAGGTTTGATTGAAGGGGCTAGTCAGGGTGTCGGTTTGGGAACTCAGTTCCTCCGTCACATTGAACGTACACGTGTTATCCTTCATATCATTGATATGTCAGCTAGCGAAGGCCGTGATCCTTATGAAGATTATCTTGCCATCAATAAAGAACTGGAGTCATACAATCTTCGTCTCATGGAGCGTCCGCAGATTATTGTAGCCAATAAGATGGATATGCCTGAGAGTCAGGAAAATCTTGTAGAATTCAAGCAGAAATTAGCTGAAAACTACGATGAATTTGAAGAGCTACCAGCTATCTTCCCAATATCTGGTTTGACCAAGCAAGGTCTGGCAACGCTCTTGGATGCTACAGCTGAATTGTTAGACAAGACACCAGAATTCTTGCTCTACGACGAGTCAGATATGGAAGAAGAAGCTTACTATGGATTTGACGAGGAAGAAAAAGCCTTTGAAATTAGTCGTGATGACGATGCAACATGGCTACTTTCTGGTGAAAAACTCATGAAACTCTTTAACATGACCAACTTTGATCGTGACGAATCTGTCATGAAATTTGCCCGCCAGCTTCGTGGGATGGGGGTTGATGAAGCCCTTCGTGCGCGTGGTGCTAAGGATGGAGACTTGGTCCGCATTGGTAAATTTGAGTTTGAATTTGTAGATTAGGAGACTGGTATGGGAGATAAACCGATATCTTTCCGAGATGCGGATGGCAATTTCGTTTCCGCCGCAGACCTTTGGAATGAAAAGAAATTGGAAGAACTATTTAATCGTCTCAATCCAAATCGTGCCCTGAGATTGGCACGAACCAAAAATGAAAACCCATCTCAGTAAAGAAGAGATAAAAAATTCCGTGCCTAATCAGACACGGAATTTTGTTATTCACCAAAGAAGAATGGTGGTGTAAATTTTTTTAATTCTTCAAAGCAATGTTGTGCAGCCTCTGCATCTTCACAGATGACAAGACAGACATCGTCACCACAGAGGGTAGCGATAGCGTCAGGGAAGTTCAAGGCATCAATAATAGAACCGAATGATTGAGCCAGACCAGGAAGAGTTTTCAAAAGTACTTGATGTTGAACTGGACGCATCAAGACAAGAGCATCTTCCATATAAGTTTCTAGGCGTTTTTCCCATTTTGAAATTGAACCAGTATTGAGCACGTAGTAAGAATTATCTTCTTCACGTATTTTTGAAAGATTCATTGTTTTGATATCACGGGAAAGAGTTGCCTGAGTAACTTGAATGTCGTTATCGGCAAGAAGAGCTTGTAACTCAGCTTGAGTATGAATCTTGTTTTTGGTTACAAGTGCTCGTATGAGTTGGTGGCGGTGTTCAGATTTATTCATAAAATATTACTCCTTGTACAAGGTACAGAAAGCATGGACTGAACGAAATCGTCAGTCGAGTGGTAAGCGGTATTGTCACGTATGATGATTTTAAAGTCAGTAGTATACAGAACTATACGGAGAAAATCTCCTTCTTTTAACTTGTCACTAGTTGGGTGGAGATGAATAGGCTTTATATCTGTTGTGTTCTTTACTGACAGTAAATCATTCCATTAGGGTAGCATTTTGTCACGACTTGTTGTAAATTTATGATTAATGGCAATTCACAGAGTTTGTCCAACATGTGGTGTGGTAGCGTGTATGATAGAGGGTTACACATGTTGGTTATGGGGCGGTATCTTTTGTTCAAGCTCCAGTAGTTGGGCTTCTAATAGCCCTTATTTGGACTAGATTTGATACCAAGTTGTAGTTTCTTTCGACTGTTCAAGTGGGTGTCTCTGATGATAGGAAGGCAAATGGTCACGTAATTAAGCTTTCCTTGGAAAATTTCAACACTGAAAGTCTGATATTATACCTTTTGACAAGGTAGGGTAAGAGTAGACTGTTTAAGATCAACAGTCAGGTGGTAAGCGGTGTTGTCACGTATGGTGATTTCAAAGTCAGTAGTATAGAGGACTAAACGGAGAGCATCTCCTTCTTTTAGCTTGTAAATAGTTGGTTGCAGTTCAAATTGCACATCCATCCATTCATCTGCAGTAATATCCTCTACTAACAGTAAATCATTTCTATTTTGCAAATTAAGGTAGCCTTTTGTAATGACTCGTTGTGTAGTTGCACTAAATGGCAATTCACAGAGATTTTCCAGCATGTGATAGCGACCGTTGTCAATGGTTCTAGCACTTAAAATAGCTGGATAAGGCTGTAGGTATTTCTTTTGACCAAATTCTAGCAGTTGAGCTGATAAGAGCCCCTTATTTGTACTGGATTTGATACGAAGATTGAGCTGAGCGCGACCGTTCAGGTGGAGATCTTTAGTCACAGGCAGGTCAATAGTTATTTGATTGGCTTTCCCTTGATAGAGTTCCGTATTGAAGGTCTGGTATGTCTTACCATAACGCTCAAAATCCTTATCTGAGTACTGGTTTTGAATGACCTGCTCTTCTTGACCGAGTGAGAAGATTTCAAAGTTTTCTTGCTCACCAAAGTTATCAAGAGATAACCAAGTCTGAGGAGCAGTATTGTCCTGCCAGATAACAGTAGGAAGTTGGTAATCCGTTTCCTGTCCCAGTAATTTCTTAGTCAATAAAGCATTCATGGATTCGCGGAAGTCAATGGACTGCCAGTTGTTCATATACACATGGGCGCCATTATGGAAAAAGAGATGCTTATTTATATGAGTAGGTAGGGCATGGAACATCTGGTAAACATGAAGTGGCTTGACATTCCAATCCTGAGAACCATGAGTAAAGACAACCTCTGCTTTTACCTTATGGGCATTGAGAAGATAGTTGCGGTCATGCCAAAACTGATTGTAGTCACCAGACTTGCGATCCAGTTGCTCTTTTACTTTTTCTAAATCAGCTTGGTGAGCTTCGTTACTACGAATATAGTCGCCAGCCAAGAGATTACGAGAGTAGGTTAGTTCAGCAAGAGAGTCAAAGTCCTCCCCTGGATATCCACCTGGGCTAGTCACCAGACCGTTTTCACGATAGTAATTGTGCCATGAAGAAATGCCTGCCTCGGCAATGATTACTTCTAAACCATCTACACCAGTAGTGGCAAGACCGTTTGACATGGTACCTAGATAGGAAAGTCCAGTTGTGGCTACTTTTCCGTTTGACCAGTCAGCCTTGACTTGACGTTGGCGCGTGTGGTCAGTAAAGGCACGGCAACGACCGTTGAGCCAATCAATAACATTTTTATAGGCCTCGATTTGCTGGTAGTCTCCGTTAGTCATGAAACCTGTGGAGTCTTTTGTACCAAGACCTGAGACATAGAGATTAGCAAAGCCTCGTGGAAGGAAGTAGTCGTTGAGACTATAGCTAGCGTTGATGTGCGTTAGTTTTTCCTCAGCTTCTGACACTAGCTCAGCTTGACCATGAGCTTGGATGAGATTTAGTTGAGGTTTCTCTAGCTCGATCTTGTGAGCAGGTTTTACTTCAAGCTCACCTTCCATCTTGTAGAGAGCCTTGTCGCTGGCTTTGTCATTTGTTCCCTGATGATAGGGACTGGCTGTCATAATAGCAGGGATTTGTCCATCAAAACGAGGACGAATAATGCTGACCTTGACTAGGTCTGGTAGACCTTTTTGGTCGGTATCGACACGAGACTCAACGTAGACCACCTCTCGAATGGCATCATGGCTGGAAAAAGTAGCCAAGCTCTTACCGTTAAAGTAGTGGTAGGCATTATCTTCAGGGATGAGACCATCACTTACTAGTTGATCAATCAGGAGATTTCCTTTTTTGGTTCGAGTATTGAGTAACTGATAGAGATTTTCAATCAAATCACCATATACGATGGGAAAACCTGTTTCTTTACGGAAGGTTTGGCTATCCTCAAAATCAACCAGATAGCTAAAACCTAGCACTTGAAAAGCAATAGTGTAGAAAATATCCTCGGTTAGTTCTCGTTCTGATTGAAAGAAGCTTAGGAGGTCTGTCTCTTTATCAGCAGCTAAACTTGTTAGGGGATGATCTGTATATTGATAGGTGAAAAAAATATGTCGTAGAAAATGCTCTAATAGTTCCTTCTCGGATAAGTTAATATGAAAAGGGAAGCCATATGACTGGAAATCCTGATAAATTTTATCTCTAGATAGGGCTATATAACTATATTGGTTAAAACGCATAGAACCTCCATATAAAATTATAGTTAAAATTATTATATCAAAAAACTAGGGAAAAACAAATATAAACGCTAAAATTATTTATTATAAATATTATTAACATTATAATATAAATAAAATGAATCTTTTTATTAAAATAAACTTTTTTAAAAAAAGAGTAATAGAAACTGCTTTCATTGATTTTTACGGGGGAGAGGAGTATAATATATACTGTGTAATTGTATTCAATTGCTTACAAAAATAAAAATAGAAAGCAATAACTATGTATAAATCAAAAAGACAAGTGAATAGAAAAACTTTTGATTGGTATGGCTTGAGCCAGCGTTTCTCAATCCGTAAATACCATTTCGGAGCAGCTAGTGTCCTTCTTGGAACTGCTTTGATTTTGGGTTCACCTCAGGCAACAGCCAAGGCGGATGATGATGTTTCTGCAACTATTACTCAGACAAGACATGATCAAGGTATGGATACAGGAACCAATAGCGCGACAGATGGTTTGAAAAATGTAACCTTGCCAACAGCAAGTACAACAGAAGCGCCTGTACTTGAAAAGCCTACTTTGAGCGACGAAGAGATTGCGAAACTAGCAACTGCTTCTGAGACTCCTGCAATTACATCTCCATCAGAAACAGCAAAAGAAGAGAGCAAACCAGCTACTTCAGATGCTGTAGTGAAGACAAACACTGAAGAACAATCTAAAACAGATAAATTAACAAAAAAAGAAACTAAAACAGAAGAAAAAGCTGAGAAAAAAGAAGAAATTAAAAAAGTATCTTCTGAAGAAAGTACAGTTACTGAATCAAATAAAAAGAAAGAGGAAGTAGCTCCTAAACGTAGCAAACGTAGCAAACGTGCATTATCTGACGGGGAAACTACAGATTATAGTGGCGCTAAGATATCTGGACGATTAAATGACGGAAAAACACAATATGTAGTTGGTGAACAAATCTTAGGTTCTTATAATTTAGATGTTTCGGCACCAACAAAAATTGAAGAAGGAGGATATATTTTAATTACTGCCTCTGATAATGAACCATTAGATACTTTTGAAATCGGATCAAGTTTAAGATCTGAAAAAGTTAATAATAATCAGTATAAATTATATACTGGAGAATTATCAGGTGGAGCATATGCTAATATTAATGTTAGTTATAAATTAAAAAAATATGAAACTGGGAAAAATTCAAATACAACTATAAAGGCTGAATTGTTTGATAAAAATAATACTTTAATCAAATCTACAGACTTTTCTAACACGAATACAACTGGTACGCCATATGTTTCAGTTGATACTAGAAATGGTATTCGTAGACAAACATTATTAGAAACAAATCAACCAGAAACAGAGATTGATATTTCTAAGAGTAAAGATTTACAATTAAGTTTAAAATCTACCAATAAAGAGTCCGCTGCAATTACAAAAATTGATCATGCTGTTGAATTGCCGGCAGGTGTTACTATTGCGCAAACTTCTCTAGATGCGGGATGGAAATTAGAAAATGGTGTTGCAAAATATACAAGACTAGTCCCTTCTTCTATAACGACGTTTGCTAGTGGAGATAATACACAAAATGAACTGTTGTATTTAAATGTAAGCAATGGTGGAACACCAGCAGAATTTTTAACAGGTAAAAAATTAACGTTTAAAGATAATGCAACGTATACGGATAAATCTGGATTTACGAATACAACTTCAGACGATGTTACAGTAACAGTTCGTGCTGTAAATCCTAAAAAATCTATTGGTGGTTCTAACCCAAATAATACCAATAATGATCAGACTAATTCAAGTGAAAATAACAGTGGAACTGGTGGTAGCACAGTACCTACTAAGAGTGATGTTCAAGTAGCAATTTTTAATACTACGATGGAGAAGAATAATTCTCGTATCGTTAATATTGCAATGCCTTATGTTAATACAAAAACAGAAGATACCCGAAGAATTCATTTATCAGGAAATTATGGTGATTCATACGGTCCTGCAAGTGTAAAAGAAGTTGAAATTTCGATTGATAGTAATATTGATCAAAATCGAGCGATTGAATTTTATGCGATTTGGACTCCGACAGATAAAGGGAAATCTACCTTTATTAGTTATGAAGATAATCCAGAAAGTTTAGGATTAAATTCTACATTGACTTTTGAAGTATACTCTGTAACGAATGGAACAGAATCAAAAATTGGAGAGGTATCACTTCGTAAAGGAGATGTTGCAGACAAAGTAGCCTTGCCCGATGGTACTACAACAGTGAAGTTAAAACCAAAAGGAAATATGCCATTAGAAACTGCTGGATTACAAGCTGTAGGTTTATTTTTAAGTCAAGATTTAAAAGGATTAGAAGAAGCAAAAAAATTAGCTAAGGAAGGAAATAAAGTTGAAAGTATCGTTACAGCATCTGTGTATACACATGGATATGATGAACCAAAGGTTGATGTATCAAAAACAACCTTTGCAAATTCACGAGATGCGATTAAGCTTGTCCCTACAGCAAACCCTATTACTACTACTTTAGCGGGGAACTTAACTCAAGAACTTGGTAGTCAATATGAAGTCTATGAGTATTCACCTAATGGATTAGGAAATCGTATTTATAATAAACAAATCTGGGATCGTAAAACGTATGTTAATTTACAAGATATTAGTGCTAAAAATGCGAAATTACTTGTAGAATTACCAGATGGATTTAGTTACGCTGGAAATGATAGTTCTGTAAAAACTGTAGAAAATTATAATAATTCAGGAAAAACAGTTTTAGAAGTTACACCATCGAATCAGAATTCAGAGTATACATTATCACCAAATTTACAGTTCAAAGTAGATAATTGGGTGGAATCAGGAAAATATCCAGTTAAATATACGTTAGTTTGGAATGAAGATGAAAGAGTAGTTGGAATTAATCCAAATAATGATTATGATGGTACAAATGCAACAATCACGAACACGAGTACCTTTACGTATGAATTACCAGTAATTAATAACTTAGCAACTCGATTAATCACACAAGTGACGGATCAACCGACAGATTCAAGTACTTATTCAGCAGGAGCCTATAACTTAGCTCCAAATGATGAAGTGAAGTATCGTTTGTCATTAACAAACAGTTCAAATGCTGCTACTAGAAACAATGTAGTTATTTCAACATTACCACGAGTATCTGATAAAAATATTGTATTAAACTCAAAAGATCGTGGTTCACAATTTGATGTTCATATGACTGCAGCAGCGACAACTCCAGAAGGTTGGACTGCGTATTATTTAACTACACCAGTATCTGGAACAGCAGTTGACTTAGAAAAGACGATTACATTAACGGCTGATCAGGTTACAGATTGGTCAACCGTAACAGCAGTAAAATTTGTTTCTAATCAGGATGTTTCTTTAAAAGCGGGATCAACTGCAGCATTTTATCTTCCAGCTAAAGCAAGTAGTACTGCCACAAATAATCAAGTTGCCGTTCTTACTTCAGCAACACGTACAGATGGACAAGATACATTTAACGAAACCAATCCGGCTCGAATTTCAATTAAGATTGAAGATGTTAAAAAAGGTGCCGTTAAAGTAGCGTACGAAAATAAAGATAATGTTTCTATTAAAGATACTGTGACTGCTATCGAAAGTCGTGCCTATAAAAAAGGGTATGATGTGAATACTCAAGAATTTAAACCTGACACTCTAATTGGAAAAGATGGAAAAGAGTATTACTTTGTAAAAGTAAAGGAGACTTCACCAAGTCCAACAGGAACAATTGATAGCCCTGAAGTTACTGTAACTTATGTGTATGATTTATTATATGAAGAAATCACAAAAGCAACAAAACAAACGGTAACGTACGAAGGAGAAGGAGGGAATACACCCGCCCCTAATGAACAAACAGATTATACATTTACTAGAAAAACAAACAAAGTTACAAACGTAACAACATGGAATGAAGAGACACATATTTATGGAGTCGTAACAACACCAAAAGTAGAAGGATACTATGCGGATAAAGCACAAGCAGGCGGAAAAGAGGTAACCCCAACAAATCCAGAAGCAAGTGATAAAGTAGTGTATAAACCATTAGGAAAAGTAATCTTAGTGGATGAAGGTGGAAATGAAATTCCAAACACACCAAAACCGACATATAGAAACAATCCAAATGATCCAACTGTTGGAGGAGAAACACCAATTCCAGAAATTCCAGACGGATATGAAATCAAACCAAAACAAAACGTACCAGGATTCAATTCAGAAGGAAAAGTAGTCACTCCACCAAAACCAGGAGAAGATACAAGAATTGTATTAGTAGCGAAGCAAGGAGATATCACAAAAGCAACAAAACAAACGGTAACTTACGAAGGAGCAGGAGAAAACACACCAGCGCCTAACGAACAAACAGATTACACATTCACTGGGAAAACAAACAAAGTTACAAACGTAACAACATGGAATGAAGAGACACATACTTATGGAGTCGTAACAACACCAAAAGTAGAAGGATACTATGCGGATAAAGCACAAGCAGGCGGAAAAGAGGTAACCCCAACAAATCCAGAAGCAAGTGATAAAGTAGTGTATAAACCATTAGGAAAAGTAATCTTAGTGGATGAAGGTGGAAATGAAATTCCAAACACACCAAAACCGACATATAGAAACAATCCAAATGATCCAACTGTTGGAGGAGAAACACCAATTCCAGAAATTCCAGACGGATATGAAATCAAACCAAAACAAAACGTACCAGGATTCAATTCAGAAGGAAAAGTAGTCACTCCACCAAAACCAGGAGAAGACACAAGAATTGTGTTAGTGAAAGTAAATCAAAAAGCAACAGTAACGTATGTTGTTGAAGGAACCAATACAGTTCTTCATACAGACAAATTAGAAGGTAAATCTGGAGAACCAATCCACTACACAACAGCAACTAAAATTGCAGAGTTAAAAGGACTTGGATATGAATTAGTAACTGACGGATTTGTAACAGCGACAGATAAGAACTTCGATAAAGATACAAAAGTTGATCAAAACTTCGTAGTAACAGTAGCTAAGACAGTTCCTGTAACACCAACAACTCCACAAAATCCTAACGAAGATCCACAAAATCCTAAACCAGGAGACCCAATCAATCCTGAGAATCCAAACGGACCAAAATGGACGAAAGAAGCTCTTGATAAACTAAATAACATCAAATCAGTAACTCGTACAATTACTTACATTAAAGACGGTACAGATGAAGAAGTATCACCAACTGAAGCTCCAAAAGTAATAAATAAAGTAAGCTTCACACGTACAGTAGTTGTAAATCCAAAAGACGGTTCAGTAGTAGGATACGACACAACAGGTGACGGTATTGCAGACGTAGCAGCAACAGACACTACAAGCGGATGGACAGCTGCAGGTACAGCTAAATTTGGAGAAGTTAAATCACCAGTTGTTAAAGGATATGTTGTAAAACCTAACCAAGATACACAAGGTGACTTAGTAGAAGCTGATGGATCTAAAGTTAAAGCATCTACAACAGACTTAACAGTAGATTCACCTAACCAAGATCTAAAAGTTAGATACGTAGCAGTAGGAAAAATTGTACCGAAGATCCCTGAAGGAGAAACACCAACAACTCCAGCATCAGAGACTCCGTACGGTAACGATCCAAAAGATCCAGGTAAAGTTGTGACACCAGATCCAACGAAACCAACAGATCCACAAGATCCAAACAGTCCAAAAGTTCCAGTGGTTCCTCATGTACCAGGATATACACCAAAAGATCCAAATGGAAACCCACTGAAACCAGTAGATCCAGAAGATCCAACGAAAGGATATGTACCACCAACACCTACAACACCAACAGAAAACACTGAAATCAATTACGAAAAAGATACTCAAAAAGCAGTAACGAAATTTGTAGATCCAAGTGGAAACCCAATCCCTGGTGTAACGAACATCGAAGAAACTGGTAAATCAGGTGATCCATTAACGAAAGCAACAGAAGTAACTACTGAAATTGCTAAGTTAATCGCTAAAGGATATGATCTAGTAAGTAACAACTACGGTAAAGATAACAACGGAAACTTCGATAAAGATTCTGGAAAAGATCAAGAATACACTGTAGTGTTAACACCACACGTTGAGCCAATTAAACTATTTGACCCAACTAACCCGAACGATCCTAATACACCAAAACCAGGTCAGCCAATCGATCCTAAGAATCCGGATGGACCAAAATGGACTCCAGAATTAATCAAAGAGCTAACTACGACTAAACACGTTACTCGTACAATCACTTACGTTGACAAAGATGGAAACAAAGTTGAGTACACAGACAAAGCTGGAAACAAATCTACAGCAGATGTAACTGACAAAGTAACATTCACTCGTGAAGCTAAGATTAACGTTGTAACAGCTGCTATCGAATATGGTAAATGGACTCCAGTAAACAACGATACTACATTTGATAAAGTAACATCACCAGTAGTTCCAGGATACGTTCTGAAAGATCCAGCTCAAAAAGAAGTAGCTGAAACTACAGGATTAACTGAAAACTCTAAAGATGAAACAATCAAGGTTGTTTACGTACCAGTAGGAAAAGTTACAATTACAGTACCACCAGGTGTAACACCACCAACTCCGGTAACAGATACACCTTACGGAAATGATCCACAAGATCCAGGTAAAGTTGTACCACCAAGTCCAACGAAACCAACAGATCCACAAAATCCAAACAGTCCGAAAGTACCAGTGATTCCACATATCCCAGGAACAACACCACAAGTGCCGAAAGATCCAACTAAACCAGTAGATCCAAACACTAACCCACTTGTACCATTGAAACCAGTTGATCCGAACGATCCAACTAAAGGATATGAAGTACCAGATGTACCAACAGATCCAACTCAAGATACGCCAATCAAGTACATCCCTGTTCCTAAGCCAAATGATGGTGGTGGCAACAATGGAGGCGGAGGTGGTAACACACCAACTCCTCAACCTCAACCAAATCCAACTCCTCAACCAGAACCTAGTCCTGCACCAGTTCCAGTGACACCTGAGACTCCTGAACAACCAGTAGCTCCAGTGACACCAGAACAACCAGCAGAGCCTGCTACACTACAGTATATGGATGGTCAACGTGAACTTCCAAATACAGGTACAGAAGCAAACTCTAGTCTAGCAGCACTTGGACTTCTAGGAACCTTGAGTGGATTCGGATTGATTGCTCGTAAGAAAAGAAAAGACGAAGAATAATTCAGACTTTCTTTCAAACAGTGATTGATTCAACCTAAGAAAGAACTTGAGATTCAACATCTCAGGTTCTTTTCTTTTTTGAAAATGGTATAATATAGTGAGAAGGATAGAGGAGAAGTGTAAATTGATCGCACAACTAGATACAAAAACAGTTTATAGTTTTATGGAGAGCGTTATTTCGATAGACAAGTATGTGAGAGCAGCTAAAGACTATGGCTACACTCATCTGGCTATGATGGATATTGATAACCTTTATGGGGCTTTCGACTTTCTAGAGGTTACAAAAAAATACGGTATTTATCCTTTACTAGGGCTTGAAATGACTGTATTTGTGGATGCTCAGGAAGTGAATCTGCGTTTTTTAGCCCTATCTAGTGTGGGATATCAGCAGTTGATGAAGCTTTCAACAGCTAAGATGCAGGGGGATAAAACATGGTCAGTCCTGTCCCAGTATCTGGAGGATATTGCGGTCATTGTGCCTTATTTTGAAGAGATTGAGTCGCTAAATCTGGGATATGATTATTATATTGGGGTTTATCCAGAAACACTGACAAGTGAATTTCATCATCCAATCTTGCCCCTTTATCGGGTCAATGCTTTTGAAAGTAGGGATAGAGAAGTTCTACAAGTATTAACAGCGATTAAAGAAAATCTCCCCCTCAGAGAAGTTCCCTTGCGTTCACGACAAGATGTGTTTTTATCAGCAAGTTCTTTAGAGAAATTATTTCAAGAACGTTTTCCGCAAGCCTTGGACAATTTAGAAAAGCTTATTTCAAGCATTTCTTATGACTTAGATACTAGTCTGAAACTGCCTCGTTTTAATCCAGCTAGACCAGCAGTAGAAGAGTTGAGAGAACGTGCTGAATTGGGACTTGCTCAGAAGGGGCTGACTAGTAAAGAATATCAAGAACGTCTAAACCAAGAATTGGCTGTTATTCATGATATGGGCTTTGATGATTATTTCTTGGTTGTCTGGGATTTGCTGCGTTTCGGACGTTCGAATGGCTACTATATGGGAATGGGACGGGGTTCTGCTGTTGGTAGCTTGGTTTCCTATGCCTTGGACATCACCGGGATTGACCCAGTAGAGAAGAATCTGATTTTTGAACGTTTTCTCAATCGTGAACGCTATACCATGCCTGATATTGATATTGATATCCCGGATATTTATCGTCCAGATTTTATCAGATATGTTGGTAATAAATATGGCAGTAAACATGCGGCGCAAATCGTTACTTTTTCTACTTTTGGGGCCAAGCAAGCTTTACGTGATGTTTTGAAGCGCTTTGGTGTACCCGAGTATGAATTATCTGCAATTACTAAGAAAATCAGTTTTCGTGACAATCTCAAGTCGGCCTATGAGGGCAATCTCCAATTTCGTCAGCAAATCAATAGTAAGTTAGAATACCAAAAAGCCTATGAAATAGCCTGTAAGATTGAGGGTTATCCAAGACAAACCTCGGTCCATGCGGCTGGTGTTGTGATTAGTGACCAAGATTTGACGGACTATATCCCTCTGAAGCATGGGGATGAAATTCCACTGACTCAGTATGATGCTCATGGAGTTGAAGCAAGTGGGCTTTTGAAGATGGACTTTTTGGGACTGCGAAATTTGACCTTTGTCCAGAAGATGCAAGAGTTGCTTGCTGAAACAGAAGGCGTTAAGATAGCTATCAACGAGATTGATTTGGAAGACAAAGAAACGTTAGCTTTATTTGCCTCTGGCAATACAAAAGGTATCTTTCAATTTGAGCAACCTGGTGCCATTCGTCTGCTTAAGCGTGTGCAACCAGTCTGTTTTGAAGATGTCGTAGCGACTACTTCTCTAAATAGACCAGGTGCTAGTGACTATATCAATAATTTTGTGGCAAGAAAGCATGGGCAGGAAGAAGTGACTGTTCTAGATCTAGCTCTGGAGGATATTTTGGCTCCAACTTATGGTATTATGCTCTATCAGGAGCAGGTTATGCAGGTTGCTCAGCGTTTTGCTGGATTTAGTCTCGGAAAGGCCGATATTTTACGTCGAGCTATGGGTAAAAAGGATGCCTCTGCCATGCATGAGATGAGGGCTTCCTTTATTCAAGGTTCATTAGAAGCTGGTCATACTGCGGAAAAGGCAGAGCAGGTCTTTGATGTTATGGAGAAGTTTGCAGGTTATGGTTTTAACCGTTCTCATGCCTATGCATACTCAGCCTTGGCCTTCCAGTTGGCCTATTTCAAAACGCATTATCCAGCCATCTTTTATCAGGTCATGTTAAATTCTTCCAACAGTGATTACTTAACAGATGCCTTAGAAGCAGGCTTTGAAGTAGCGCCTCTGTCCATCAACACCATTCCCTATCACGATAAAATTGCCAATAAGTCTATCTATCTAGGTTTAAAATCGATTAAGGGAGTCAGCAATGATTTGGCACTTTGGATTATTGAAAATAGACCTTATTCGAACATTGAAGATTTTGTAGCTAAATTACCTGAGAATTATCTGAAACTTCCTCTGCTAGAACCTTTGGTAAAAGTTGGTCTTTTCGATTCATTTGAAAAAAATCGTCAAAAAGTATTTAATAACTTAGCTAATCTATTTGAATTTGTAAAAGAGTTAGGAAGTTTGTTTGGAGATACTATTTATAGTTGGCAGGAATCGGAAGATTGGACAGATCAAGAAAAATTCTACATGGAACAAGAGCTTTTAGGAGTAGGAGTTATCAAACATCCCCTACAAGCTATTGCAAGTAAGGCTATTTATCCGATTACCCCAATTGGGAATTTGTCAGAAAATAGTCACTGTATTATCTTGGTAGAAATTCAAAAAATTAAAACTATTCGCACTAAAAAGGGTGAAAATATGGCTTTCTTACAGGTCAATGATAGTAAGAAAAAACTGGATGTTACCCTCTTCTCAGACTTATATCGTCAGATTGGTCATGAGGTAAAAGAAGGGGGATTCTACTATATCAAAGGGAAAGTCCAGTCACGTGATGGCCGTCTGCAAATGATTGCACAAGAATTAAGAGAAGCAGTGAGTGAACGATTCTGGATTCAGGTGAAAAATCATGAATCGGATCAAGAAATGTCACGTATTTTAGACCAGTATAAAGGCCCAATCCCAGTCATTATCAGGTATGAAGAGGAACAGAGAACAATTGTTTCTCAACATCATTTTGTAGCTAAATCTGATGAATTAGAAGCGCAATTAGGTGGAATCGTTATGAAAACGATTTATCGCTAAAATTACGGAAAATAGAAGAATTTTCCAATTAAATGTGATATAATCAGTAAGAATGTTAAAAGAAAAAGGAGCATAAACCAAATGAAACGTATTGCTGTTTTAACTAGTGGTGGAGACGCCCCTGGTATGAATGCTGCTATCCGTGCAGTTGTTCGTCAAGCAATTTCAGAAGGAATGGAAGTTTTTGGTATCTATGATGGATATGCTGGTATGGTTGCTGGTGAAATTCATCCCCTAGATGCTGCTTCAGTAGGAGACATCATTTCTCGTGGTGGTACTTTCCTTCACTCAGCTCGTTATCCAGAGTTCGCTCAACTTGAAGGGCAACTTAAAGGGATTGAGCAATTGAAAAAACACGGGATTGAAGGTGTAGTTGTTATCGGTGGTGACGGATCGTATCACGGTGCTATGCGTTTGACTGAACATGGCTTCCCAGCTATCGGTCTTCCAGGTACAATCGATAACGATATCGTTGGTACTGACTTCACAATCGGTTTTGACACAGCGGTTACAACCGCTATGGACGCTATCGATAAGATTCGTGATACGTCATCAAGTCACCGTCGTACTTTTGTTATCGAAGTTATGGGACGTAACGCTGGTGATATCGCTCTTTGGGCAGGTATCGCAACTGGTGCTGATGAAATCATCATTCCTGAAGAAGACTTCAAGATTGAAGATATCGTAGAAAGCATTAAATGTGGTTATGAGTGTGGTAAAAAACACAACATTATCGTCTTAGCTGAAGGTGTGATGTCAGCAGCTGAATTTGGTCAAAAACTTAAAGAAGCTGGCGATACAAGCGACCTTCGTGTGACAGAACTTGGACATATCCAACGTGGTGGTTCTCCAACAGCTCGTGACCGTGTATTGGCGTCACGTATGGGTGCCCATGCCGTTAAACTTCTTAAAGAAGGTATCGGTGGTGTTGCGGTTGGTATCCGTAATGAGAAAATGGTTGAAAACCCAATTCTTGGTACAGCAGAAGAAGGAGCATTGTTTAGCCTCACTGCAGATGGTAAGATTGTGGTTAACAATCCACATAAAGCTGATCTTGAACTTTCTAGTTTGAATAAGAGCTTGTCATAATTTAAAAATTAGTTAATAAGACCAAAGAGGTCATATATATAAAGGAGTCACAAAAATCATGAACAAACGTGTAAAAATCGTTGCAACTTTAGGTCCTGCGGTAGAGATCCGTGGTGGTAAAAAATTTGGTGATGACGGATACTGGAGTGGAAAACTTGATGTTGAAGCTTCTGCTAAAAACATTGCTAAATTGATTGAAGCTGGTGCTAACACATTCCGTTTCAACTTCTCACACGGTGACCACCAAGAACAAGGTGACCGTATGGCAACTGTTAAACTTGCTGAAAAACTTGCAGGTAAAAAAGTTGGTTTCCTTCTTGATACAAAAGGACCAGAAATCCGTACAGAATTGTTTGAAGGAGATGCAAAAGAGTACTCTTACACAACTGGTGAAAAAATCCGTGTTGCAACTAAACAAGGAATTAAATCAACTCGTGATGTGATTGCATTGAACGTTGCCGGAGCTCTTGATATCTATGATGATGTTGAAGTTGGTCGTCAAGTTTTGGTTGACGATGGTAAACTTGGTCTTCGTGTGGTTGCTAAAGATGACGCAACTCGTGAATTTGAAGTTGAAGTTGAAAACGATGGTGTAATCGCTAAACAAAAAGGTGTTAATATCCCTAACACTAAAATTCCTTTCCCAGCTCTTGCTGAACGTGATAACGATGATATCCGTTTTGGTCTTGAACAAGGTATCAATTTCATCGCGATTTCATTTGTACGTACTGCAAAAGACGTCAACGAAGTTCGTGCAATCTGTGAAGAAACTGGAAACGGACACGTTCAATTGTTTGCTAAAATCGAAAACCAACAAGGTATCGACAACTTGGATGAAATCATCGAAGCTGCTGACGGTATCATGATTGCCCGTGGTGACATGGGTATCGAAGTACCATTCGAAATGGTTCCAGTTTACCAAAAAATGATCATCAAGAAAGTTAATGCTGCTGGTAAAGTTGTTATCACTGCAACAAACATGCTTGAAACAATGACTGAAAAACCACGTGCTACACGTTCAGAAGTATCAGACGTATTTAATGCTGTTATCGACGGTACTGACGCTACAATGCTTTCAGGTGAGTCTGCAAATGGTAAATACCCACTTGAGTCAGTAACTACAATGGCTACAATCGACAAGAACGCTCAAACTCTTCTTAACGAATACGGCCGTTTGAACTCAGATTCATTTGAACGTAACTCTAAGACAGAAGTAATGGCTTCAGCTGTTAAAGATGCTACTAACTCAATGGACATTAAATTGATTGTAACTCTTACTAAGACAGGTCACACTGCACGTTTGATCTCTAAATACCGTCCAAATGCTGACATCTTGGCATTGACATTCGACGAATTGACAGAACGTGGATTGATGTTGAACTGGGGTGTTATCCCAATGTTGACAGATGCTCCATCTTCAACTGACGATATGTTCGAAATTGCTGAACGTAAAGCAGTTGAAGCAGGTCTTGTACAATCTGGTGATGATATCGTTATCGTAGCTGGTGTACCAGTTGGAGAAGCTGTACGTACAAACACAATGCGTATCCGCACAGTACGTTAATTAAAATAAAAAAGCCTATCGTATCAAGCTTTCTAGCCTGTGTGATGGGCTCTTTTTTTGTCTAGGAGGCAAAACTTTTTACTAGCTATTTAATGCGACGGTATCAACTGTTCCAATCACTGCTTGTTCCATGGCTTTAATAATGTGAGTGTTGATTTGATGGGGAGTCTTAGTGTCTTTATTACAAAACCGTGTCAGGATAGTTTTATTGGGCTCATATTTTCTTCACGTAAACTTTGTAAAATATTTTGTTTAGATATAGATAAAAAATAACTCCCTGATGAGTCAAGGAGTTATTTTTATCTAAATTAATTTTTTGAAGCTGCTTGGAATTCAGGATTTTTCCATGCTTCGTCAATGATAGCTTGCAATTCTTTTGCAGATGCTTGCATTTTTTGAGTTTCTGCGTCGTTCAATGGGATATTTACTGGACGAACGATACCGTGTGCCCCAACGATAGCTGGTTGACCGATAAAGACGTTTTCAACACCATATTGACCTTCTTGGAATACAGAGAGTGGTAGCACGGCATTTTCATCATCAAGGATTGCACGAGTGATACGAGCTAGGGCAACGGCGATACCGTAGTAAGTAGCACCCTTTTTGTTGATGATTGAGTAAGCTGCGTCACGAACTGAGATGAAAAGTTCAACAAGGTCAGCTTCATTCAAGTCACGGTTTGCTTGCAACCATTGTTCCAATTTAACACCAGCAACGTTAGCGTGAGACCAAACAGCGAATTCTGAGTCACCGTGTTCACCCATGATGTAGGCATGGACTGAACGAGCGTCAACACCGATTGTTTCAGCAAGGGCTTGACGGAAACGAGCTGAGTCAAGAGAAGTACCAGAACCGATAACGCGTTCTTTAGGGAATCCAGAGAATTTCCAAGTTGAGTAAGTTAAGACGTCAACTGGGTTAGCTGCTACAAGGAAGATACCATCGAAACCAGAAGCAACAACTTGCTCAACGATTGATTTGTTGATAGCAAGGTTTTTACCAACAAGGTCAAGGCGAGTTTCACCTGGTTTTTGAGGAGCACCGGCAGTGATAACAACAAGATCAGCGTCCGCACAGTCTTCGTACTTAGCAGCGTAGATTTTCTTCGGTGAAGTAAATGCAAGCGCGTGGCTAAGGTCTTCAGCGTCACCAACTGCTTTTTCAAACAATTGAGGAATTTCAATAATACCAAGTTCTTGTGCGATTCCTTGAGTAACAAGGGCGAAAGCGTAAGATGAACCTACAGCACCATCACCAACAAGGATAACTTTTTTGTGTTGTTTAGTTAGTGTCATTTGTCTAAACATCTCCTTAATTTTATTCAGGGTTTTCCCCAGTTATTTCAATTCTATCACTTTTAAAATGCTTTGTCACGGATATGCCTTGCAGTTCTTGATGTAAACGTTTTAGTGGTTCTAGATACCTGAAATATGGCAGACATTGTGGTATAATATATTTAATTACTAATTGTGAAATGAGGCATTTATTAATGCAGGATAGAAATTTAGTGAATGTCAATCTGACAAAGGAGATGAAGACGAGTTTTATCGACTACGCTATGAGTGTTATCGTAGCACGGGCTCTTCCTGATGTTCGAGATGGCTTGAAACCTGTTCACCGTCGTATTCTCTACGGAATGAATGAATTGGGTGTTACTCCAGACAAACCCCATAAAAAATCTGCTCGTATTACTGGGGATGTCATGGGTAAATATCACCCACACGGGGATTCCTCTATCTATGAAGCTATGGTCCGTATGGCTCAATGGTGGAGCTACCGCTACATGCTTGTAGATGGCCATGGGAACTTTGGTTCCATGGATGGTGATGGTGCTGCCGCCCAGCGTTATACTGAGGCACGTATGAGCAAGATTGCTTTGGAGATGCTTCGTGATATCAATAAAAATACGGTTGATTTCGTTGATAACTATGATGCCAATGAACGTGAACCCTTGGTCTTGCCAGCTCGTTTTCCAAATCTTTTAGTTAATGGAGCTACTGGTATCGCTGTCGGTATGGCGACAAATATTCCACCTCATAATTTGGGTGAAACTATTGATGCAGTGAAGTTGGTCATGGACAATCCTGAAGTGACCACTAAGGATTTGATGGAAGTCTTGCCTGGGCCAGATTTTCCAACTGGTGCTCTTGTCATGGGGAAATCAGGTATCCATAAGGCTTACGAAACAGGTAAAGGTTCGATTGTTCTTCGTTCTCGTACTGAAATTGAAGAAACTAGGACTGGCCGTGAGCGCATCGTTGTAACAGAATTTCCATACATGGTCAACAAAACAAAGGTACATGAGCATATTGTTCGTTTGGTTCAGGAAAAGCGTATTGAGGGAATTACAGCAGTACGTGATGAATCAAACCGTGAAGGGGTTCGATTTGTTATTGAAGTCAAGCGTGATGCCTCAGCCAATGTTATCCTCAATAACCTCTTCAAGATGACCCAGATGCAAACCAATTTTGGTTTTAATATGCTTGCAATCCAAAATGGAGTACCGAAGATTTTGTCCCTTCGTCAGATTTTGGATGCTTATATCGAGCACCAAAAAGAAGTGGTTGTTCGTCGTACCCGTTTTGATAAGGAAAAAGCAGAAGCGCGTGCTCATATCTTAGAAGGTCTCTTAATCGCACTAGACCATATCGACGAAGTGATTCGTATCATCCGTGCTAGTGAAACGGATGCGGAAGCACAAGCTGAGTTGATGAGCAAGTTTAAGCTTTCTGAACGTCAAAGTCAAGCCATCCTTGATATGCGCCTTCGTCGTTTGACAGGTTTGGAACGCGATAAGATTCAGTCTGAGTATGATGACCTCTTGGCTCTGATTGCGGATTTAGCAGATATTCTAGCTAAGCCGGAACGTGTTTCTCAAATTATTAAAGATGAATTAGACGAAGTTAAGCGTAAGTTTGGCGACCAACGTCGTACTGAATTGATGGTCGGTGAAGTCTTAAGCCTCGAAGATGAGGACTTGATTGAAGAATCGGATGTCTTAATTACGCTTTCTAACAAGGGTTACATTAAACGTTTGGACCAAGGAGAATTCACTGCCCAAAAACGTGGGGGGCGTGGTGTTCAAGGTACAGGCGTTAAGGATGACGATTTTGTCCGAGAGTTAGTGTCAACTAGCACTCATGATCACCTACTCTTCTTCACAAATAAAGGTCGTGTCTATCGTCTTAAAGGATATGAAATTCCTGAATATGGCCGTACTGCCAAGGGATTACCAATAGTCAATCTTTTGAAATTGGATGAAGGTGAAAGTATTCAGACCATCATCAATGTTGAAGCTGAACGTAGTGATGATGCTTATCTCTTCTTCACAACCCGTCATGGTATTGTGAAGAGAACCAGCGTTAAGGAGTTTGCTAATATTCGTCAAAATGGACTTAAAGCATTGAACCTCAAGGATGAAGATGAGTTGATTAATGTCTTGTTGACGGAAGAAGATACGGATATTATCATTGGTACCAAGCTTGGTTATGCAGTTCGCTTTAATCAATCAGCCGTTCGAGGCATGAGTCGTATCGCTACTGGTGTGAAAGGTGTCAATCTCCGCGAAGGGGACACAGTTGTTGGTGCTAGTGTGATTACAGACCAGGACGAGGTTCTTATCATCACAGAAAAAGGATATGGTAAGCGCACAGTTGCGACCGAATATCCGACAAAAGGTCGTGGTGGTAAAGGGATGAAGACGGCTAATGTAGCTGAGAAAAATGGTCCTCTATCAGGTCTTTTGACTGTTAAAGGTGATGAAGATTTGATGATTATCACTGATACAGGTGTCATGATTCGAACCAACGTTGCCAATATTTCACAAACAGGGCGCTCAACTATGGGAGTTAAAGTGATGCGCCTGGATCAGGATGCTAAAATTGTGACCTTTACAACGGTAGCAGCGTCAGAAAAAGAAGAAGTTGGGACAGAAAACGAAATAGAAGGTGAAGCATAATGTCTCATAAAAAGAATAATAAGAAAACAAACCGTAAAAATTTACTAATCAATGTCTTGGCAGGATTCTTAATCCTCTTGTCACTGGCATTAATCTTTAATTCAAAAATTCGTGATATCTTCATGGTTTGGAATACTAACAAGTATCAAGTTAGCCAGGTATCAAAAGAAAAATTGGAAGAAAATCAAGATACAGAAGGTAATTTTGACTTTGACTCAGTAAAAGCCATTTCATCAGAAGCTGTCTTATCCTCACAATGGAATTCGCAAAAATTACCAGTTATTGGTGGGATTGCTATTCCTGAAGTAGAAATTAACTTACCTATTTTTAAAGGTCTTGATAATGTCAATCTCTTCTATGGAGCTGGTACAATGAAGCGTGACCAAGTGATGGGGAAAGGAAACTATTCACTAGCTAGTCATCACATTTTTACAGCAGAAAATGCCAGTCAGATGCTATTTTCTCCCTTATCACATGCTAAAAATGGTATGAAAATTTATCTGACTGATAAGGATAAGGTTTATACTTATGTCATTCATGAGGTCAAGCATGTAACACCAGATCGTGTGGATGAGATTGACGACCGTAGTGGTGTTGATGAGATCACACTTGTAACTTGTGTGGACTATGATGCGACAGAGCGGATTATTGTAAAAGGTGATTTGAAAGATACAAAAGACTATTCACAAACACCTGAAGAAGTTCTAACAGCCTTCAATCAACCATATAAGCAACGTTATTAATAGTTAAAGAATCAGTAAACATCTAGTTCTACTGATTCTTTTTATTTTGTTTTATAAACATACTATGTAATGCTAATACTCTTCGAAAATCTCTTCAAACCACGTCAGTTTCACCTTGCCGTACTCAAGTAGAGCCTGCGGTAGCTTCCTAGTTTGCTCTTTGATTTTCATTGAGTATAAAATCAATACAAATGTTATAAATTTAAGAAAATGATTACCCATTCAAACATTTTATGTTATAATGATAAATATAAAAAATTAGGAGATGTTTATGAGTTCTTCAGAGTTTATTTCGAAGATAGATTATTATTGCCACAAGAAAGAAAGTCTTTTCAAGCAAAGTAAGTTCAAGTATGCTATTCGTTCCATGTTTGCAGGTGCTTTTTTAACCTTCAGTACAGCTGCTGGTGCTATTGGTGCGGATCTATTAAATAATATTATTCCAAGTAGTGGGTATTTCCTTTTCCCATTTGTTTTCGCTTGGGGGCTGGCCTATATCGTCTTTCTAAATGCGGAATTGATAACTTCCAATATGATGTACTTAGCAGCTGGAGTGTTCTTGAAAAAGATTGATTGGAAAAAGGCAATGATTATTTTACTCTATTGTACTTTGTTTAATCTCATTGGTGCCTTGGTAGCTGGATGGGCCTTTGCCAACTCATCAGCCTTTTCCCATTTGACCCATGATAGTTTCCTTCCTAAGCTTGTAGCCAAGAAATTGGCGCGTCCAAGTGAGTTAGTCTTGCTTGAGGGGATTCTTGCCAATGTATTTGTAAATATTGCCATTCTTTCGTCTATATTAGTCAAAGATGGTGCTGCTAAACTATGGATCATTTTATCAGCTATTTCAATGTTTGTCTTTTTGTCCAATGAGCACATCGCTGCCAATTTTGCTTCCTTCAGTATTATGAAATTCAGCATGATTGCTGATCAAGTACCTCACTTTGGTCTTGCAAATATCCTTCGACATTGGGGAGTTACCTTCATTGCTAACTTTATAGGTGGAGGACTTCTGATTGGTTTGCCATATGCCTTTCTAAATAAGAATGAAGATACATATGTTGATTAAGAAGAGTTAGTGTATCAGGGAGAATCAGAATGATTCTCTCTTTTTCTTTTACAAATAGGCTTGCAGAGAAAATCGTTTTTAAATTGTAACAATAAAATATATTAAATAGAATAAAAGTTATTCCATGCAACCTCAATATCCTGATAATTGAAAATTCTAAAAGCTTGTTATTAAAACAATGTAAACGATTGCTGGATTTATAAATTTATTAAAAATGCAATTAGGAAAGGCTTTTCATTATATCTGTTTTATGTTATAATTATCACAAATAAAAGTTTTAGGAGTTTATTATGGTTTCTTCAGAATTTATCTCAAAGATTGAATTTGCTTGCAAGAAGAAAGAAAGTCTTTATAGTCAAAGCAAATTTAAGTATGCTATTCGTTCGATGTTTGCAGGTGCATTTTTGACCTTCAGTACTGCTGCTGGTGCAGTTGGGGCTGACTTGATTAATAAAATTGCACCAGGTAGTGGACGCTTCCTCTTTCCATTTGTCTTTGCTTGGGGATTGGCCTACATTGTTTTCTTGAATGCCGAGTTGGTAACATCAAACATGATGTTCTTGACTGCTGGTAGTTTCTTGAAAAAAATCTCTTGGAGAAAAACAGCTGAGATTTTACTTTACTGTACCTTGTTCAATCTTATCGGAGCTTTGATAGCAGGTTGGGGCTTTGCTCATTCGGCAGCCTATGCACATCTGACACACGATAGTTTCATCTCAGGGGTTGTTGAGATGAAGTTAGGCCGTTCAAATGAATTAGTCTTGCTTGAGGCGGTTTTGGCAAATATTTTCGTTAATATTGCGATTCTTTCATTTGTTTTGGTCAAAGATGGTGGTGCCAAACTTTGGCTCGTTTTATCAGCAATTTACATGTTTGTATTCTTAACAAATGAGCACATTGCGGCGAACTTTGCTTCTTTCGCGATTGTAAAATTCAGTGTTGCTGCTGACTCAATTGCTAATTTCGGTGTTGGGAATATGCTTCGTCATTGGGGTGTAACCTTCATCGGAAACTTAATTGGTGGTGGTTTCTTGATGGGTCTTCCATACGCCTTCCTTAATAAAAATGAAGATACTTATGTAGATTAAGAAAATGGCACGATTGATTCGTGCTTTTTTATATGGGAATGATAGCAATAGTTATTTATTATATCAAAATATAGAAAACTAATATTGGTAAACTATACCTTAAGGTGCTACAATATCCTTAATCAAACTATTTGGAGGTCGTTTTATGACTCGTGATTTTAAATTTGAAACCTTACAATTGCATGCTGGGCAAGTAGTTGATCCAGCAACTAAGTCTCGTGCAGTGCCGATTTATCAAACAACATCCTTTGTTTTTGATGACACGCAGGAAGGTGCGGAACTTTTTGCCTTGAGAAAATCAGGGAATATCTATACCCGTATTACCAATCCTACAACAGCGGCCTTTGAAGAAAGAATCGCTGCTCTTGAAGGTGGTGTTGGAGCTCTTGCAACAGCATCTGGTATGGCCGCAGTGACTTATACGATTTTAGCTCTTGCCCATGCTGGTGACCATATAGTGGCTGCTTCGACTATTTACGGTGGAACCTTCAATCTCTTGAAAGAAACCCTTCCTCGTTATGGAATCACAACAACCTTTGTGGATGTGGATAATTTAGAGGAAGTGGAAGCAGCTATCAATGACAATACTAAGCTTGTTCTGATTGAAACCTTGGGTAACCCCTTGATTAACATTCCAGACCTGGAAAAATTGGCAGAGATTGCTCATAAGCATAAAATTCCACTTGTTTCTGACAATACATTTGCTACACCTTATTTGATTAACGTCTTCTCTCACGGCGTAGATATTGCCATTCACTCTGCGACTAAGTTTATCGGTGGGCATGGTACGACTATTGGTGGAGTGATTGTCGATAGCGGTCGTTTTGACTGGGCAGCTTCAGGGAAATTCCCTCAATTTGTTGAGGAAGATCCAAGCTATCATAACTTGAGCTATACTCGGGATGTGGGTGCAGCAGCCTTTATTATCGCTGTCCGTGTTCAATTGCTTCGTGATACAGGTGCAGCCTTGTCACCATTCAATGCCTTCCTCTTGCTACAAGGACTTGAAACCCTTTCACTTCGTGTGGAACGTCACGTGCAAAATGCAGAGAAAATTGTTGATTTCCTTGTCAACCATCCTAAGGTAGAAAAAGTCAACTATCCAAAATTGGCAGACAGTCCTTATCATGCCTTGGCTGAGAAATATTTGCCAAAAGGTGTGGGTTCAATCTTTACCTTCCATGTCAAAGGTGGGGAGGCAGAAGCACGCAAGGTAATTGATCATTTAGAAATCTTTTCTGACCTAGCAAACGTGGCAGATGCCAAATCGCTTGTTGTCCATCCTGCGACAACCACTCACGGTCAGTTGTCAGAAAAAGACCTAGAAGCAGCAGGTGTCACACCAAACCAAATTCGCTTGTCAATCGGACTTGAAAATGTAGAGGATTTGATTGAAGACTTGCGCTTGGCCTTGGAAAAAATTTAAAGTAAAAGAAGATAAACAGTGGGTTTCGACTCACTGTTTTTGATTTTCCCTTAGGCATGATATAATGGTTACAGAAGCCTAGAAAGAGGAACGATATGAACGAAATCAAATGTCCCAACTGTGGGGAAGTATTTACAGTAAATGAAAGTCAGTATGCTGAACTTCTGTCTCAAGTGAGAACAGCAGAGTTTGATAAGGAACTACAGGATCGCATGAAGCAGGAACTGTCCTTGGCTGAGCAAAAGGCCATGAATGAACAACAGTCTAAACTGGCTCAAAAAGACAAAGAAATTGCTCAATTGCAGAGTCAAATCCAAAACTTTGATACAGAGAAAGAACTGGCCAAGAAAGAAGTTGAACAGACAAGCCATCAGGCCTTATTAGCAAAGGACAAGGAAGTGCAGGCCTTGGAAAACCAGTTGGCGACCTTGCGTTTGGAACATGAAAATCAACTACAAAAGACCCTTTCTGACCTAGAAAAAGAACGAGACAAGGTTAAAAACCAGCTTCTTTTACAAGAAAAGGAGAACGAGCTTTCTCTTGCTTCAGTTAAGCAAAATTACGAAGCCCAGCTCAAGGCAGCTAGTGAACAAGTCGAATTTTACAAGAATTTCAAAGCCCAACAATCTACAAAAGCTATCGGGGAAAGTCTGGAACAGTATGCAGAGAGTGAGTTTAACAAGGTCCGTAGTTTTGCCTTTCCAAATGCCTATTTTGAGAAGGATAACAAGGTCTCCGCGCGTGGGTCTAAGGGGGACTTTATCTTCCGTGAATGTGATGAAAATGGGGTCGAAATTATTTCCATTATGTTTGAGATGAAAAATGAAGCGGATGGAACAGAGAAGAAGCACAAGAATGCAGATTTTTATAAGGAATTAGACAAGGATCGTCGGGAGAAGAACTGTGAGTATGCCGTTTTGGTGACCATGCTTGAGGCCGATAATGACTATTTTAACACGGGTATCGTGGATGTAAGTCATGAATATGAAAAGATGTATGTGGTTCGTCCTCAATTCTTTATCCAGTTGATTGGGCTCTTGCGTAATGCGGCGCTTAATTCCCTAAAATACAAGCAGGAGTTGGCCTTGGTTCGCGAGCAAAATATCGATATTACACATTTTGAGGAAGACTTGGATGCCTTCAAGTTAGCTTTTGCTAAGAACTATAATTCAGCTTCGACCAACTTTGGTAAAGCTATTGATGAAATCGACAAGGCCATCAAACGCATGGAAGAGGTTAAGAAATTCCTAACCACATCTGAAAACCAACTCCGTCTCGCAAACAATAAATTGGAAGATGTTTCGGTAAAAAAATTGACTCAAAAAAATCCAACCATGAAAGCGAAGTTTGAAGCGCTGAAGGGGGAGTGAGAAAGAAAAATATGAACGGTATTATCAACTTAAAAAAAGAAGCGGGGATGACCTCGCATGATGCGGTTTTTAAACTGCGTAAGATTTTGGGCACCAAGAAGATTGGTCATGGTGGAACCTTGGATCCGGATGTGGTGGGTGTTTTGCCCATTGCGGTTGGCAAGGCGACACGCATGGTTGAGTTTATGCAGGACGAGGGTAAGGTCTATGAGGGGGAAATCACTCTGGGCTATTCCACGACGACTGAGGATGCCAGTGGGGAAGTGGTCTCAGAGACACCTGTTCTATCGCTCTTGGATGAAAAACTTGTCGATGGAGCAATCACTAGTTTGACTGGGCCTATTACTCAGATTCCACCTATGTATTCGGCTGTCAAGGTCGATGGTCGCAAGCTTTATGAGTATGCGCGTGCTGGTCAGGAAGTGGAGCGTCCAGAACGTCAGGTGACCATTTATCAATTTGAGCGAACAAGTCCGATTTCTTATGAGGGCGAACTTGCACGCTTTACTTTTCGTGTAAAATGTAGCAAGGGAACCTATATTCGTACCTTGTCAGTTGACTTAGGAGAAAAATTGGGTTATGCAGCTCATATGTCGCATCTGACTCGAACCAGTGCGGCTGGTTTGCAACTAGAAGATGCTCTTACCTTGGAAGAAATTGCTGCAAAAGTAGAGGCTGGTCAACTGGACTTTCTCCATCCTCTAGAGATTGGGACAGGAGACCTCGTCAAAGTTTTACTAACTCCAGAAGAGGCTACAGAAGTACGCTTTGGTCGTTTTATCGAGCTCGACCAAACAGAACAAGAATTAGCTGCCTTTGAAGATGATAAATTGCTAGCCATTCTAGAAAAACGGGACAATCTCTACAAGCCAAGGAAGGTTTTTAGATAATCTAACTGGGGGTTGGGATTGGAATTGTTCTCTTAGACTATCCAAATCAGACTATAAATTTTATAAAAAATGTGATAGAATAGACGACGGATAAAAAAACGGAGGATAGCATGCAAAATAGACCAATCATTATCGGAGTGACAGGTGGTTCTGGTGGTGGTAAGACCAGTGTTTCAAGAGCCATTTTATCGCATTTTCCTGATGAAAAGATTTCCATGATTGAGCATGATTCATACTACAAGGATCAGTCTCACTTGACCTTTGAAGAGCGTATCAAAACCAACTACGACCATCCTTTTGCCTTTGATACGGACTTGATGATTGAGCAGATCAAGGAATTGTTGGCAGGGCGTCCAGTGGACATCCCGACCTATGACTATACAGAGCATACACGAAGTAGCAAGACCTATCGTCAAGAGCCTCAAGATGTCTTTATCGTTGAGGGGATTTTGGTCTTGGAGGACAAGCGTCTGCGCGATTTGATGGATATCAAGATTTTTGTGGATACGGATGACGATGTGCGCATTATTCGTCGTATCAAGCGCGATATGGAAGAGCGTGGCCGTAGCCTTGATAGCGTTATTGACCAGTATTTAGGTGTGGTCAAACCTATGTACCATCAGTTTATCGAACCAACCAAGCGTTATGCGGATATCGTCATTCCTGAGGGAGTCAGCAATACCGTGGCTATCGACCTTTTGACGACCAAGATTGCTAAGATTTTGGAAGAAGCTCGAAACAGCAAATAATCAGATGTGGAGGCCTTGCCTCCTTTTTTTATTTTTCCCTCATAATGGTACATAAATGGAGATTTTTAGGCATATTTTTGGTATAATAATACCTATGAAAGAGCAAGAAAATGAATAGTAGGTGGAGATGGAAAAGTATTTATCGGTAACAACTTTGACCAAGTATCTGAAAATGAAATTCGATAAAGACCCTTACTTGGAACGGGTCTATTTAACTGGTCAAGTTTCCAACTTTCGTAAACGACCTACTCACCAATATTTCTCCCTAAAGGATGACCATGCAGTCATTCAAGCGACCATCTGGTCTGGGGTTTATCAGAAATTAGGTTTCGACCTGGAAGAAGGGATGAAAATCAATGTGATTGGGCGTGTGCAGGTCTATGAACCAAGTGGTAGCTACTCCATCATCATTGAAAAAGCTGAGCCTGATGGAGTTGGTGCGCTTGCGATTCAGTTTGAACAACTCAAGAAAAAATTGACGGAAGAAGGTCTGTTTCAAGAACGATTCAAGCAATCTCTGCCCCAATTTTCTAAGAGGATTGGTGTGGTGACCAGTCGCAGTGGAGCTGTTATTCGAGATATTATCACGACCGTCAGCAGGCGCTTTCCAGGTGTCGACATTCTTCTATATCCGACTAAGGTTCAAGGTGAGGGTTCTGCGGAGGAAATTGCTCGAAATATTGCGCGTGCTAATCGACGGAACGATTTGGACTTGCTGATTATTGGTCGTGGCGGAGGTTCCATAGAGGATCTCTGGGCTTTTAATGAGGAAATTGTGGTACGAGCTATTTTTGAGTCTCGTTTGCCAGTTATTTCTAGTGTGGGACATGAGACGGATGTGACCTTGGCAGATTTTGTTGCAGATAGACGGGCTGCGACGCCAACAGCTGCAGCTGAACTGGCAACACCTGTGACTAAGTTGGATCTATTAGCTCATTTGCAAAATCAAGAAAAACGGATGGCAACAGCAGTCCGAAGTGTCCTATCGAAGAAACAAGAAGCTTTAAAAAAATGCAGTCAGTCTGTTATTTTTAGACAACCAGAGCGCTTGTATGATGGTTATTTGCAACGCTTGGATCAACTGCAACTGCGCTTAAAACAAAGTTTGCGTACACGGATTTCTGATAACAAACAGCTAGTACAAGCAAGGACCCATCAACTAATCCAATTATCACCTGTTACCAAAATTCAACGTTATCAAGACCGTCTAGGCCAGTTGGATAAGCTCCTCCGTAGCCAGATGGCACTGGTTTATGATGCCAAGGTTGCTGAAGTGAAGCGACTTTCAGAAGCCTTGTTGATGTTGGATACCAGTCGAATCGTGGCGCGTGGTTATGCTATTGTCAAAAAAGAAGAGTCAGTAGTCGATTCGGTTGAGAATTTAAAGAAAACAGACCAAGTGACGCTTTTGATGCGAGATGGTCGAGTAGAATTAGAGGTTAAAGATGTCAAAACAAAAGAAATTTGAGGAAAATCTAGCAGAACTGGAGACCATTGTCCAAAGTTTGGAAAATGGTGAAATTGCTCTGGAAGATGCGATTGCGGCCTTTCAAAAGGGCATGGTCTTGTCAAAAGAGCTCCAAGCGACGTTGGACAAGGCTGAAAAGACTTTGGTCAAGGTCATGCAAGAAGACGGAACAGAAAGTGATTTTGAATGAAGAAGCAAGAAAAATTAGCTCTTGTCGAGTCGGCCTTGGAAGATTTTTATGGAGACCAGCAGTTTGCCTCTAGTTTGCGAGAGTCTGTTCTCTATTCCATTCATGCTGGTGGCAAGCGTATTCGACCTTTTCTCTTGTTAGAAGTTTTGGAAGCCTTGCATATTGCCATCAAACCTGCTCACGCGCAGGTGGCTGCGGCCTTGGAAATGATTCATACAGGGAGCTTGATTCACGATGATCTTCCTGCCATGGATGATGACGATTACCGTCGGGGACACTTGACCAACCACAAGAAATTTGGAGAAGCAATGGCTATTTTGGCAGGAGATGCCTTGTTCCTAGATCCTTATGCCTTGATAGCGCAGGCAGATTTGCCAAGTCAGATAAAGGTAGACTTGATTGCCAATTTATCTCTTGCTTCAGGAAGTCTAGGCATGGTGGCAGGGCAAGTTTTGGATATGGAAGGTGAACACCAGCATTTGTCTTTGGAAGAACTCCAGACTATTCATGCTAATAAGACTGGAAAACTACTAGCCTATCCCTTCCAAGCAGCTGCTATTATAGCCGAATTGGCACCTGAGATGCAGGCAAAACTTAAAACTGTAGGTGAATTGATTGGGCTTGCTTTTCAGGTCAGAGACGATGTGTTGGATGTGACAGCTAGTTTTGAGGAAATCGGTAAGACACCCCAAAAGGACTTGCAGGCAGAAAAGTCAACCTATCCAGCCTTGTTGGGCTTGGAAGAAGCTATTGCCTTTTGTAACCAAACTCTGGATCAAGCTAATGCCAAATTAGAAGAAATTGCCCAGCAGGTTCCCTTTGAAATAGAATCGATTGTAAGTGTAGTAGAAAGTTTGAGAATCAATGGCTAAGGAAAGAGTGGATGTACTAGCTTATAAACAGGGCTTGTTTGAAACGCGAGAGCAGGCCAAGCGTGGTGTAATGGCTGGCCTAGTCGTAGCAGTCCTTAATGGAGAACGGTTTGACAAGCCAGGAGAGAAAATTCCAGATGACACCGAGCTAAAACTCAAGGGGGAGAAACTCAAGTATGTCAGCCGTGGTGGCTTGAAATTAGAAAAGGCCTTGCAGGTCTTTGATTTGTCAGTGGAAGGAGCTACAACGATTGATATCGGGGCCTCTACTGGTGGCTTTACCGATGTTATGCTGCAAAATGGTGCTGAGTTAGTCTTTGCAGTTGATGTTGGTACCAATCAGTTGGCTTGGAAATTACGCCAAGACCCAAGGGTTGTCAGCATGGAGCAGTTCAATTTCCGCTATGCTGAAAAGACTGATTTCGAGCAGGAACCGAGATTTGCCAGTATTGATGTGAGTTTCATTTCCCTCAGTCTGATTTTGCCGGCCTTGCACCGTGTCTTGGCTGAACAAGGTCAGGTTGTGGCTCTGGTTAAGCCCCAGTTTGAGGCAGGGCGTGAGCAGATTGGGAAAAATGGAATCATTCGTGATGCTAAAGTTCATCAGAATGTCCTTGAATCTGTCACAACCATGGCAGTAGAGGAAGGCTTTTCAGTCCTTGGTTTGGACTTTTCTCCCATCCAAGGCGGACATGGAAATATTGAATTTTTAGCATATTTGAAAAAAGAAGAGTCAGCAAGCAATCAGGTTCTTGCTGAAATTGAAGAAGTAGTAGAGAGGGCGCATAGTCAATTTAAAAATGAATAAAAAAGAGAGACTTGAAAAAATTAGACGATTTGTGACAGATTATCAAATCGGTACACAAGAAGAAATTGTAGAACATTTGAAAGAGGCAGGGATCACTGCCACTCAGGCAACGGTATCCCGAGATATCAAAGAACTGGGGATTGTCAAAATTCCTTTGAGAGACAATACCTATGTCTATGAATTGCCAAAATCAATCGTGAAAAGTTTGCAACTGGCTGAAGACAATATCGAATCGGCAGAATTGATGGATAAGATGATCAATCTCCAAGTGATTCCAGGAAATACAGCTTTTGTAAAAGCTCAGTTAATCGAGACTTTTTCGGACAAGATTTTTAGCTGTTTGGCTGATGATAGCTCGATTTTAGTTATTGCCAGAAGTGAAAGTCTAGCTGAGGAAATCTTTGAACAAGTAAATAATTGGTAGGTCTATATGTTACTTGAAATTTCGATAAAAAACTTTGCCATTATTGAGGCTATTTCCCTCAATTTTGAAAAGGGGATGACTGTCCTGACTGGTGAAACGGGTGCAGGGAAGTCAATTATCATTGATGCCATGAATATGATGTTAGGAGCTCGTGCTACGACAGATGTTATTCGTCATGGTGCGCCAAAGGCAGAGATAGAGGGGCTTTTCTCAGTTGAGAATAGTCGCCTTTTACAGGAAATTTTTGATGAGCAAGGGTTGGAAATGGGGGATGAAATTATCATCCGTCGAGAAATCTTGCAAAATGGTCGTAGTATCAGCCGTGTCAATGGCCAGATGGTTAATCTGTCTGTTTTGCGTGCTATTGGGCAACATCTGGTGGATATACATGGTCAGCATGACCAAGAAGAGTTAATGCGTCCACAACTGCATATCCAGATGTTGGATGAATTCGGTGATGCAGATTTTTGGGATTTAAAAGAAACCTATCAAACGAGTTTTGATGCCTATCGAAAAATGCGCAAGCAGGTTCTGGAAGTCAAGAAAAACCAACAGGAACACAAGGCACGTATTGAAATGTTGGAATTTCAAATGGCAGAGATTGAGGCTGCAAACTTGCAAGCTGGAGAAGATCTGGCTCTCAATCAAGAGCGTGATAAACTTCTCAACCATAAAAATATAGCGGATACCCTAACCAATGCCTATAGTATGTTGGACAATGAAGATTTTTCAAGTCTGGCCAATGTTCGTTCAGCCATGAATGACATGGAAAGTGTCGAAGAGTATGACCCTGAATATCGTGAAATTTCAAGCTCTCTATCTGAGACCTACTATGTTTTAGAAGATATTAGCAAACGTTTAGAGGCCATCATTGAGGACCTTGATTTTGACGGTAATCGTCTCATGCAGGTTGAGAATCGTTTGGACCTCCTTCATACTATTACCCGCAAGTACGGTGGGACTGTGGACGATGTCTTGCTTTATTTTGCTAAGATTACGGAAGAATACAATCTCTTGACAGGCAATAATCTTTCGTCTGAGGACATGGAAGCCGAGCTCAAGAAATTGGAAGTCAATCTTGTTGATTTGGCAGGTCAGCTTGCCTCTGCTCGTCATGATTTAGCTCAGCAGCTTGAAGCTGAGATTAAACAAGAACTGCAGGACCTTTATATGGAAAAAGCCCAGTTTCAGGTTCGTTTTAGCAAGGGAAAATTCAGCCGTGAGGGAAATGAAATGGTTGAGTTTTACATTTCAACCAACCCTGGCGAAGACTTTAAACCCTTGGTCAAGGTTGCATCTGGTGGGGAGTTGTCTCGCCTCATGCTAGCTATTAAATCTGCCTTTTCTCGTAAAGAGGGCAAGACAAGTATAGTCTTTGATGAGGTGGATACGGGAGTTTCAGGTCGTGTAGCTCAGGCTATTGCGCAGAAGATTCACAAGATTGGCCAACATGGTCAGGTTCTGGCTATTTCCCATTTGCCACAAGTGATTGCGATTGCAGATTATCAATTCTTTATTGAGAAGATTAGCAATGACCATTCAACAGTTTCGACTGTTCGTCTTTTGACGGTTGAAGAGCGAGTGGAGGAAGTTGCCAAGATGTTGGCAGGTGATGATGTGACAGAAGCTGCCCTGACGCAAGCTAGAGAATTGTTGAGAAGTAGGGAGAAATAAGATGACAGACTATTATGTAATTGGAGATGTTCATGGAAAAGCTGGGATGCTAGAAGACCTTCTCAAAACATGGGATGGTCAGACCCAGTTGCTCTTTCTAGGGGACTTGATTGACCGTGGTGAAGATAGTCGCCGTGTTCTAGAAATGGTCAAGGATTTAGTGGATAATCAAGGGGCTATCTGTTTGTCAGGAAATCACGAGTATATGTTTTTGACTTGGCTAGATGACCCAGAAGAAAGTTATGATCACTATCGTCGTAATGGTGGAGATACAACCATTAACTCTATCCTAGGTCGACCTTTGGATGCCCCAGTTGATGGGGTAGAAGATGCCAAGCGTGTTGCTACCGAAGCAGCAGACTTGGTCGAATTCATTCGTCAAATGCCTTTTGTGGTAGAGACAGACAAGTATATCTTTGTTCACGCAGGTATTGATTTGACCTTGGACGACTGGCATGAAACCACAGATTACAAGAAAGTCTGGCTTAGAAAACCATTCCATGAAGCAGAAAATCATACTGGAAAAACCATTGTCTTTGGACATACACCGGTTTATGGTTTGCTGAAGCAAGAGCGTGGTACTGCTGAGCTTTGGACTACAGAAGATGGCAAGATTGGGATGGACGGAGGAGCTGTTTATGGTGGTGTCCTTCACGGGATTGTCTTTACAGACAAAGGAATGACAGAACATCACTTTATTGAAAATGACGGCTTTGTCGCTGAAGATTAGTACTCCTAGCAGGGTATGGTCTTGTCAAAATGTCAAAAACAATTTATAATAAATAGATACCCTGAAAGGAAGAGAATCATGAACTTAGAAGAATTGAAAAAACGACAGGAGAAGATCCGTAACTTCTCTATTATCGCCCATATTGACCACGGGAAATCAACTCTAGCAGACCGCATTTTGGAAAAAACAGAGACGGTTTCAAGTCGTGAAATGCAAGCTCAACTTTTGGACAGCATGGATCTAGAGCGGGAACGTGGGATTACCATTAAGTTGAATGCCATCGAGCTGAATTATACTGATAAAGATGGGGAAACTTATATTTTCCACTTGATTGACACGCCGGGGCACGTAGACTTCACCTATGAAGTTTCACGTTCGCTAGCTGCCTGTGAGGGAGCGATTTTGGTGGTCGATGCTGCCCAAGGGATTGAGGCTCAAACCCTTGCCAACGTTTATTTGGCCTTGGATAATGATTTGGAAATCATGCCAGTCATTAACAAGATTGATCTGCCAGCTGCAGATCCTGAGCGCGTGCGTACAGAGATTGAAGATGTCATTGGTTTGGATGCCAGTGAAGCAGTATTGGCTTCTGCCAAGGCTGGTATTGGTATCGAAGAAATTCTCGAGCAAATCGTGGAAAAAGTGCCAGCACCAACGGGTGATGTGACGGCGCCACTTAAGGCCTTGATTTTCGACTCTGTTTACGATGCCTACCGTGGGGTTATCCTCCAAGTGCGTGTCATGGATGGGGTGGTCAAACCTGGCGATAAGATTCAGCTTATGAGCAATGGCAAGACTTTTGATGTGACTGAGGTTGGAATTTTTACCCCTAAGGCAGTTGGTCGTGATTTCCTTGCGACTGGGGACGTTGGTTATATTGCGGCTTCTATCAAGACGGTTCAAGACACTCGTGTGGGTGATACCGTTACCTTGGCAACTAATCCTGCGGCTGAGCCATTACATGGCTACAAACAGATGAATCCTATGGTCTTTGCGGGTCTCTACCCAATCGAATCAAACAAGTACAATGACCTACGTGAAGCCCTTGAAAAATTGCAACTGAATGATGCTAGTCTTCAGTTTGAACCAGAAACATCTCAGGCACTTGGATTTGGTTTCCGTTGTGGATTTCTTGGACTTCTCCATATGGATGTTATCCAAGAACGTTTAGAGCGTGAGTTTAATATCGATCTTATCATGACAGCTCCGTCTGTTATTTATAAGGTTAATTTGACCGATGGTGAGTCTATGGATGTGTCGAATCCATCTGAGTTCCCAGACCCAACCAAGATTGCGACCATTGAAGAGCCATATGTTAAAGCGCAAATCATGGTACCGCAAGAGTTTGTTGGAGCAGTGATGGAGCTAGCTCAGCGTAAGCGTGGGGACTTTGTGACTATGGACTATATTGATGATAACCGTGTTAATGTTATCTATCAAATTCCACTTGCTGAAATCGTCTTTGACTTCTTTGATAAACTTAAGTCTTCGACACGTGGTTATGCAAGTTTTGACTATGAATTGTCAGAATATCGCCCATCTAAGCTAGTGAAAATGGATATCCTTCTCAACGGAGACAAGGTGGATGCCCTTAGCTTTATCGTTCACAAGGATTTTGCCTACGAACGTGGAAAACTCATCGTTGATAAACTTAAGAAAATCATTCCTCGTCAACAATTTGAAGTTCCAATCCAAGCAGCAATTGGACATAAGATTGTCGCTCGTACTGATATCAAGGCCCTTCGTAAGAACGTACTTGCTAAATGTTATGGTGGTGACGTTTCTCGTAAACGTAAACTGCTTGAAAAACAAAAAGCTGGTAAGAAGCGTATGAAAGCTATCGGATCAGTAGAAGTTCCACAAGAAGCCTTCCTCAGTGTCTTGAGTATGGATGAAGAATAATTGTCATAATTGCTTTTCCTTGTTCACAGGAAATTTATATCAGAATCAATAGTAAAGCAGGCTTTAATGGTCTGTTTTTTTAGTTTCTAAAACAAAAAATGTTTGCTATGTTTGTTTATGTGTTTGTTTTAATAAGTAGAACTATAAAAACAACAAAAATATAAAAAAAGAGACAAAAAAGAACAGAAAATCATTGACAACGATTTCATATAGTGTTATACTTATAGTATAAAGTTAATGGAAAGAAGGGAAAACCTTATGGGATTAGATCATTTCTTTGACAAAAACCTTGTGTTTTGCTTAGAAGCGGATAATCAAGAACATCTCTTTGATCAGGTTGCAACTTTATTGGAAGAACGAAAAATCGTGACTCCAACCTATCGTGAAGCCTTGATCACTCGTGAAAAGTCATTTCCAACTGGCTTAGATATGGAATTTTTGGGTAAGGATTTGCCGAATGTGGCTATTCCTCATACAGATATTGTTCATAATCTAGCCGAAAAGGTTGTGGTCGTTCGATTAGAAAAACCAGTGACTTTCCACAATATGATTGCGCCTGATAAGGAAGTAGAAGTATCCTTGCTCTTCTTTATCATTAATAACTCAAGTTCAAGTCAAACGAATATTCTTGCTCAGTTGATGGACTTCTTTACAGGAAATGCTCATTTGGAAGATTTGGCTAAAATTTCTGAACCAGAAGCTATCTATGCTTATATAGCTGAAGCAACTGCATAATCTTGTCTATTAAAAATATTAAATCGGAGGAAATCCATATGATTAAAATTCTAGCTGCCTGCGGTGCAGGTGTTAACTCAAGCCACCAAATTAAAAGTGCTCTTGAAGAAGAACTTTCAAACCGTGGTTACGATGTTCACTGTGATGCTGTTATGGTAAAAGACGTCAACGAAGACCTTATCAAAGGTTATGACATCTTTACACCAATTGCTGCTACAGATCTTGGTTTTGACCCAGGTATTCCAGTTATCGAAGCTGGACCAATCTTATTCCGTATCCCAGCTATGAGTGCTCCAGTATTTGACAATATTGAAGCAGCTATCAAAGAACACGGATTAAGCTAATTTTAATTTGTTAACATTCATATAACTATAAAAAGGGAGGAACTATTATGGATGTCATTATCGAACTAGCCAATAAGCTGTTCAAACCTATCTTGGATATGGGTGGACCAATCATCATGCTGATCATTTTGACAGTATTGGCTCTACTATTTGGAGTGAAATTCTCCAAAGCGCTTGAAGGTGGTATTAAACTTGCCATCGCTCTTACTGGTATCGGTGCTATCATCGGTATGCTAAATGGTGCTTTTTCAGCATCACTTGCAAAATTTGTTGAAAATACTGGTATTCAATTGAACATCACTGACGTTGGTTGGGCACCACTTGCTACAATCACTTGGGGATCTGCTTGGACACTTTACTTCTTGCTCATCATGTTGATTGTCAACGTAGTGATGCTTGCTATGAAGAAAACTGATACACTTGACGTCGATATCTTCGATATCTGGCACTTGTCTATCACAGGTCTTTTGATTAAATGGTATGCTGACAACAATGGAGTTAGCCAAGGGGTTTCTCTCTTCATCGCAACTGCAGCAGTTGTCCTTGTAGGTGTTCTTAAAATCATCAACTCTGACTTGATGAAACCTACATTTGATGACCTTCTTAACGCTCCAAGTTCATCACCAATGACTTCAACTCACATGAACTACATGATGAACCCAGTTATCATGGTTTTGGATAAGATTTTTGAAAAATTCTTCCCAGGTCTTGATAAATATGACTTTGATGCTGCTAAATTGAACAAGAAAATCGGTTTCTGGGGTTCTAAATTCTTCATCGGTTTCATCCTTGGTATCGTTATCGGTTTGATGGGTACTCCACATCCTGTTGAAGGACTTAAAGATGCTGCAGACTGGCAAGAAGTTATCAAAGGTTGGTTGTCTCTTGGTTTGACAGCCGGTGTAGCTTTGGAACTCTTCTCACTAATCGGTTCTTGGTTCATCGCTGCCGTAGAACCACTTTCACAAGGTATTACAAACGTTGCTACTAAACGTTTGGAAGGACGTAAGTTTAACATCGGTCTTGACTGGCCATTCATCGCTGGTCGTGCTGAAATTTGGGCTTGTGCTAACGTACTTGCACCAATCATGTTGGTTGAAGCAGTACTTCTTTCAAAAGTCGGAAATGGTATCTTGCCACTTGCAGGTATCATCGCTATGGGTGTTACTCCAGCTCTCTTGGTTGTAACTCGTGGTAAATTGCTCCGTATGATTATCTTCGGAACACTCTTGTTGCCACTCTTCCTTCTTTCAGGTACACTTATCGCACCATTTGCAACAGAACTTGCTAAAGGTGTAGGTGCTTTCCCAGCAGGTGTGAGCCAAACTCAATTGATTACTCACTCAACTCTTGAAGGACCAATCGAAAAACTTCTTGGTTGGACAATTGGTAACACTACAACTGGTGATATCAAAGCAATCCTTGGTGCAGTAGTCTTCCTTGTATTCTATATCGGTATCTTTGCTTGGTACAGAAAACAAATGATCAAACGTAACGAAGAGTACGCAGCAAAAGCAAAATAATGCACTCCTATAAAATGTAAATTGTTAAAGCTAGGTTGTCATTTTCCTGATAGGAGTGACAGCCTAGTTTTTTATAAACTATCAAGAAATCGGAGAAAATAATGGTAATTGAATTAAAATCAGAACAATTAAGAGTTGAATTTAACAGTTTTGGTGGGGCTCTTTCTTCTATAAAAGATGCTGAGGGACTGGAGTATTTATGGCAAGGGGATGCCACTTATTGGAGTGGACAAGCTCCTGTTCTCTTCCCCATTTGTGGTTCTTTGAGAGAAGATACAGCACTTTATATAGATGAAAATGGACAAGAAATCAAAGGAAAGATTCCACGTCATGGTTTGGTTCGTAAGAAAGAATTTGAATTAGTTGAACAGACAGACAAGAGTGTAACTTTTGCAATTGAAGATGATGAGAATAGCTATCAAAACTATCCTTATCATTTTCGCCTAGAAATCACTTATAGCCTTACTGGTAAAACAGTACGGACTCAATACAAGATTTTTAATAAAGAAACTAGCAAGGTCATGCCTTACTTTATTGGTGGCCATCCAGGATTTAATTGTCCTCTACTGGATGATGAAGTCTATGAAGATTATTATCTAGAGTTTGAGAAAGAAGAGACTTGCTCTGTTCCACGTCCTTTCCCAGAAACAGGTATGTTGGATTTCCAAGATAGAAGTCCATGGCTAGAAGGTCAAAAAGAAGTCGATCTCAGATATGATCTTTTCAGTACAGATGCAGTCACCTTAGATGAATTGCAATCTAGAACAATTGCCCTTCGTTCCCACAAACATGATAAGGGATTGAAAGTGCACTTTGAAGAATTTCCAAACCTCATTATCTGGTCAACTTTGAATAAGGGGCCTTTCATTGCTTTTGAACCATGGTCTGGCTTGTCAACATCCCTTGAAGAAGGAGATCATCTAGAAGATAAGAAGAATGTTCGTCTCCTAGAACCTGGTCAAGTGGATCAAATTGGTTTTGATATCGAAATCTTTTAGATAAAAAAACACAAAAACAAACATTAACTGTTGACTTTTTCCAGAAATAGGAGTATATTATGTTTGTAAGCAACAAATGATGTTTGTAACAAACAAATAATCACTTGTTATATTCTCTTTCATGGAGAAGGATTATTTCTAGGAAACTGATTTCCTAAACTTGAATAAGGTGTTCTTCATCTCATTCAATCCAATTTGTCAATAAACTGCTGGAAAGCCTTTTGTAGGTAAACTGCTAACTATAAAAGGTTTTACTAGCCTAGAAAAAATAAAAAGGAGAAACAATATGGCTATTGTTATCGGTGCAGATGCTGCAGGTTTGAGATTGAAAGAAGTTGTGAAAGACTTCTTGGAAAAAGAAAACTTCCACGTTGTGGATGTTACAGCTGAGGGTCAAGACTTTGTTGATGTGACTCTTGCTGTTGCTGCAGAAGTAAATAAAGAAGAACAAAACCTTGGTATCGTGATTGATGCTTATGGAGCTGGTCCATTCATGGTTGCAACTAAAATCAAAGGAATGGTTGCTGCAGAAGTATCTGACGAACGTTCAGCTTATATGACTCGTGGTCATAACAACTCACGTATGATCACTATGGGTGCGCAACTTGTTGGTGATGAATTGGCTAAAAACATTGCTAAAGGATTTGTTAACGGTAAATACGATGGTGGACGTCACCAAATTAGGGTCGACATGTTGAACAAAATGTGCTAATACTCTTCAAAAATCAAGATAATCTGTCGTCAGCTCACTTTAGCTAACCTCAGTTATGCTTGCAGCTCGCTTCCTAAGCTAATCTTGATTTTTCTTGAGTAGGGATAAATGATATTAGATTTATATAATTAATCGGAGGGAATAACTAATGAGAATTGCAATTGGATGTGACCACATCGTAACAGATGAAAAAATGGCGGTTTCAGAATTTTTGAAATCAAAAGGATATGAAGTCATTGACTTTGGTACATATGACCATACACGTACTCACTACCCAATCTTTGGTAAAAAAGTAGGGGAAGCTGTAACTAGCGGTCAAGCTGATCTTGGGGTATGTATCTGTGGTACTGGTGTTGGTATCAACAACGCTGTAAATAAAGTCCCAGGTGTTCGCTCTGCCTTGGTTCGTGATATGACAACAGCCCTTTATGCTAAAGAACAATTGAATGCCAATGTTATCGGTTTTGGTGGTAAAATTACTGGTGAATTGCTCATGTGTGATATCATCGAAGCTTTCATCCATGCTGAATACAAACCATCTGAAGAAAACAAAAAATTGATTGCGAAAATTGAACACGTTGAAAGTCACAATGATCGACAAACAGACGCAAACTTCTTCACTGAATTCCTTGAAAAATGGGATCGCGGAGAATACCACGACTAAGAGGTGACCTATGATTTTAACAGTCACAATGAACCCATCCATTGATATTTCCTATCCCTTGGATGAGTTAAAGATTGATACTGTCAATCGTGTGGTGGATGTAACCAAAACGGCTGGTGGTAAGGGACTCAATGTTACCCGAGTACTTTCAGAATTTGGGGATTCTGTTCTTGCTACTGGTTTAGTGGGTGGCAAACTTGGTGAGTTTTTGGTTGAGAATATCGATGATCAAGTAAAGAAAGATTTCTTCTCAATTCAGGGGGAAACTCGTAACTGTATTGCCATTCTCCACGGTGACAACCAAACAGAAGTTCTTGAAAAAGGTCCTGAAGTATTGGAACAGGAAGGTCAAGACTTTTTGGATCATTTCAAAAAACTCTTGGGCTCAGTTGAAGTAGTAGCTATCTCAGGTAGTCTGCCAGCTGGTCTTCCAGTTGATTACTATGCGAGCTTGGTAGAACTTGCTAATCAAGCTGGCAAGCCTGTTGTCTTGGACTGTTCAGGTGCGGCACTTCAGGCGGTTCTTGAATCACCACATAAACCAACAGTCATCAAACCAAATAATGAGGAATTGTCTCAGCTTCTAGGTAGAGAAGTTTCTGAGGATTTGGATGAATTAAAAGAAGTACTTCAAGAACCTTTGTTTGCAGGGATTGAATGGATTATCGTTTCACTTGGTGCTAACGGTGCCTTTGCCAAACATGGAGATATTTTCTACAAGGTAGATATTCCTAGAATTCAGGTAGTCAATCCTGTTGGATCTGGAGATTCTACTGTAGCAGGGATTTCTTCAGGCCTTCTTCATAAAGAATCGGATGCAGAATTACTCATCAAGGCAAATGTCCTTGGTATGCTCAATGCTCAAGAAAAAATGACTGGTCATGTCAACATGGCCAACTATCAAGCTCTATATGATCAATTAATAGTAAAAGAGGTATAAAATGGCTTTAACAGAACAAAAACGTGCACGCTTAGAAAAACTTTCTGATGAAAAAGGTATCATCTCAGCTCTTGCTTTTGACCAACGTGGTGCTTTGAAACGCCTCATGGCTCAACATCAAACAGAAGAACCAACTGTGGCTCAAATGGAAGAACTTAAAGTTTTGGTAGCAGATGAATTGACCAAATACGCTTCATCTATGCTTCTTGACCCTGAGTATGGACTTCCAGCAACTAAAGCTCTTGATGAAAAAGCTGGTCTTCTCCTTGCTTATGAAAAAACAGGTTATGACACAACAAGCACAAAACGCTTGCCAGACTGCTTGGATGTTTGGTCTGCAAAACGTATTAAAGAAGAAGGTGCAGATGCAGTTAAATTCTTGCTTTACTACGATGTAGATAGTTCAGACGAACTCAACCAAGAAAAACAAGCTTATATCGAGCGTATCGGTTCTGAGTGTGTGGCTGAAGATATCCCATTCTTCCTTGAAATCCTTGCTTACGATGAAAAAATTGCTGACGCTGGTTCTGTAGAATATGCGAAAGTAAAACCACATAAAGTTATCGGTGCTATGAAAGTCTTCTCAGACCCACGCTTTAACATTGATGTCTTGAAAGTAGAAGTTCCTGTTAACATTAAATATGTTGAAGGCTTCGCTGAAGGTGAAGTTGTTTATACACGTGAAGAAGCAGCAGCCTTCTTCAAAGCTCAAGATGAAGCAACTAACTTGCCATACATCTACTTGAGTGCTGGTGTATCAGCTAAACTCTTCCAAGATACTCTTGTATTTGCTCATGAATCAGGTGCAAACTTCAATGGAGTTCTTTGTGGCCGTGCTACATGGGCTGGATCAGTTGAAGCTTACATCAAAGATGGTGAAGCAGCAGCTCGCGAATGGCTTCGCACAACTGGATTTGAAAACATTGACGAACTCAACAAAGTTCTTCAAACAACAGCGACTTCATGGAAAGAACGCGTGTAGTACTCAGATTGCGAAAAAACTCCAGTCTAGGGATAGAAATATCTCTAGACTTTTTTGATGACATAAAAACAACCTTGAGTTAGTTATCCTCAAGGTTAGATAAAATATATAAGAGGGAATACAAGTTAATCGTGATATTCTCCACGATCCCACTTGGCATTCTCTTCATCGAAGATATGATCATTGGCAGCTACATCTGGGCTCACTTCAGATAGTTTATCAATTTTCGCAATCAATTCCTCTTTTTCAGGACTTGGTTTGTACTTGGTATTGATAAATTCATCTACAATGTTGTTAATGAAATTGATACCTAGGATTGCACCACCGAAAGCAACAATATTAGCATTGAGATTTTCACGAGCGGAACGAGCAGTCGCAACATCTCCGACAAGTACAACTCGAGTTCCAGGAACTTTATCAGCAGATACAGCAATTCCAACACCTGTACCGCAAAGGGCGACTCCAAAGTCAGCCCGTCCATTGACGACCTCCTCTGCAATTAAGCGACCATAAATAGGATAGTGAGTACGGACGAAATCATAAGTACCAACATCAATGATTTCATGACCTTGTTCTTTTAGGTGTTTTGAAATCTTCATCTTCACATCTGTTACGATGTGATCACAACCGAGAGCAATTTTCATGGGAATACCTCCTAGCAGAGCTTGTTCAGCATATCAATTCGAACTTGGTGACGACCAGCATCATAGTTGTGCTCAAGAAAGGCTTTGACTATTTCAACTGCTAAAATATCACCTGTAATTCCAGAACCAATTGTAATGATTGGAGTAGAATTGTGTCGAATAGTCATCATGGCAGAGTGTTCATCGGAAACAGCGGCGCAGATAATACCTTTAAACTTATTAGCAGGCATAAAAGAATGTCCAAACTTGTCAAAAAGAATAGCACGAGCTTGCTTATATTTTCTAAACTCTGTAATAGCATTGACAGTAGAATCAACGAAATCCGCAGAACCTTGTGTAGAGTTGAGGTCAATTACTTCATAACCAGAATGAAGCAGATAGTGTTTGACGGTTTCTTTCAGTTGGAAACCATCTTGGTCAGTAGCTAAAATAACTTTCATAAGAACCTTCTTTCTTTAGCTATCCAAAAGTATGCAATGAAAGATCATTGTTGACGACATAGAAGATATGTTATATCTTCAAATATAGTATAGTCCTTGTAAAATTATTTGTCAAGGATTTATAAAAACTAGTTGAAGAATTTTTTTTCAGCTAGTTTTGGCATTTATTGATCCAATTTCTGATATCGGTTAAATCATAGTTAATCTCAGATTGATGGGCTACCTGGCTGAGTGTAATAGAAGTCAGGGTTGCAACTAAAGTATTTTCAATAATATCAAGAGAGTTGGTTACGACGCATCTTTTAGCCTTTTTACTTTCCTTGTTGCCTAAGAATTTTTTTAGAAGATTTTGACTTTCAAAGATTCGATTTTTTCCTTCTATAGCTACAAATACATCGTAAAAGGTGATTTGGCTGAGGGGTTTAGAAAGAGCAACGCCTCCATTTTTCCCTCTAACGGATTTAACCAACCCTTCGTTGTCTAATAGTTTTATAATTTTTTTCAAATAAGAATCTGAAACTTCTAGCCGTTCACTCAAGGAAATTGTATTGATATACTTTCCTTCAGGGAGCTGATTTAACATGAGTAAGACATAGACTGACTGTTCCCAACCTGATGACAATCGCATGTTTGTACCTCCATATAAAAAGATAATCATTATCCACAATTACCAGTATAGCCTTTTTTTGTTTTTTTCTCAATACATAGGAGTTTAAAAAAATAATCTTGGAATTTTTTGATAAATCTCTTGACATTCATTTTTAAAAGAGTAGAATAAAAGACAAAAAATACCATCAATATCTTTTGAAAGAAGGGAAATAAATGAAACGAGGTTCAAATTTTATTTTTTTGATTTCTATATTACTGACCACACTTTTTATGGGGTCGTCTTTTCCAACTGGGAAATATCTCATAGTAGTTGAAAAGACTCCTCCATTATTACTTGGGGGTGTTCGATTTATTATTGCTGGGTTAGTGATGTTGGTATTATCGTTTTTATTTGGCAAGGGAGGGACTATCATCCCTAAAAGTCAAGGTAGCAAGATAAAGGGGTTTATATTGGTTGTGACTATCGGGCTCTTACAGACAGCTGGAACCATGGGATTTCTTAATCTTGCCCTAGCTCATGATGTGTCATCATCGATGTCTTCCATTATCTTATTTACGAATCCTCTTTGGTTAGCTTTCTTAGCACATTTTTTGTTAAAAGATACATTGACTATTCAGAAGATAAGTGCCTTAATATTAGGTGTGGCTGGAGTTGTTACTTGTATTGGACTAGATGTATCTGCGTTTAGTTTAGGTGCTTTGTTTGCTTTACTTGGTTCATTTTGTTGGTCAATCAATACAGTTGTCACCAAGAAAATTCCTTTTGATAACGGTCCATGGATATTTACAGCTTGGCAATTGTTATTAGGTGGGGTATTCCTTTACTTATTCTCAATACCTGTGCATGAAAGTTATAACTTTCTAAATTTAGGATTTTGGGGCTGGGTTTGGTTTATATGGTTAATTATTCCTGCGTCTGTTGGTTCGTTTGGACTGTGGTTTTATAGTCTAGGACAAAGGGGAGCAACAGTAGCTAGTAGTTTCTTGTTTTTAGTTCCAGTATTTTCAACTATCTTTTCTATTATGGGCTTACATGAGCCGTTTACATTAAATTTGGTTCTTGGGGGTTCGATGGTTGTGTTAGCATTGGTATTAGTAAACTGGAAAGTCAAGGGAGAAGAGAAGTAGTCTATGGAAGTTGGAAATGATATTGTTATTCAAAATGGAACACAATGGAGTTTTGGTAATGGTGTAGCTCAACATTTTGATGAGCATGTTAGACAATCCATTCCTTTATATGATGAAGGACATGACCTTGTTTGTCATCTAAGCGATTTTTTTATTCGTGACCATTCCTTATGTTATGAGCTAGGCTCCGCAACGGGTAACCTGATTGGTAAATTATACCAGCGTCACAAGTCTAAAAAAGAAGTTCGTTTTATCGGGATAGAAGAGATTCCAGAAATGAATCAGGTGGCACAATCAAAATTTCCTGAGCTTGAATTTATAACAAGCTCCGTGGAGGAAGCCAGGTTAGAACCCAGCGATTTAATTATTAGCTATTATTTTCTTCAGTTTATTCTTCCAGACAAGAGAATAAAGATTTTATCAAAAATATATGAATCTTTAGTTGAAGGTGGAGCATTTATTCTATTTGAGAAAGAAATCATGACAGATCCGAAGGTAAATAAGTTGATAGTTTCCAATTATATTAAATTCAAGCAAGAACATGGATTTAGTCCAGAAGAAATTCTATCTAAGCAATTGAGCTTGGAGGGAGTTATGATTAACCACACTCATGCTGAAAATAAAGAAATGTTAAAGAGTGCTGGATTGCATCATGTAGAAACGATAATGAGATATGGAGAGTTCAATGGATACATTTGTTTTAAATGAAGATAATCACAAGAAATGGGAAGAATTACATGCCCAATCATCAAAAACAGAGACACGCTTAGTTCCTAATGATGCAGTTCAAAAGATTTTTTCTTTGAGAAATCAAATCGTTACTCAAAACGATGAGTGTAGGGTATTAGAAGTTGGTTGTGGTTTTGGAAGGAATCTTTACTATTTAATTGAAAATCATTATGCGGATACTTATTGTGGTGTAGATTTAACAAAGGAGGCCGCTGATAATGCAAAACGATTATTGACTAAGTCATTTCCACAATTTAATTGTCATATAACACAGACAGATGTGGGCCAAGGTTTAGATTTTCCTGACAATCATTTCGATTCTATATTTGATATAATGTCTGCGATTACATTTATAGTTGATGAAAAAGATAGACAAAACTATTTTTCAGAGGTGAAAAGGATGTTGAAAACAGGAGGAATGTATTATTTTTATTGTCCACGGAAAGATGGAATTTTCCGAGATGCAATTCCTGATAATTCTTTACTAGAAAAAGGTTATATACGTAGAAAACTAGATTCAATGTTAGAAAGAGTTTATACAGAAAGTGAGTTAATTGAATTATTGGCTCCTATGCGTCTTGTAAAATTAGAAATCGGTTCAAAACATACTAGAGCTTTTGGTGATGAGTTGTTTATTAGGAATAATGGATTTTGGTTTGGAGCTTTCAAAAAAATATAGATTTATTAGTACACTTGTTTTTTTAATTGAGATGAAATTTTCTGCACTATAAACACTTATTTTCTAATTTTGTTTACAGTTTTATTTTTTGATAAAAATATGCTCAAAAAAACTCAAAAAAAATAAAAAAGTTCTTCGTAAGGGTTTACATTTGAGCAGGTTTTTGATATAATTTAATTAAAGATTGAAGATGGTGGATCGTTACTGAGTAATATTAGGCGAGACTGCAAATGAGGAAGGTAACTTTCAATTCGACAAGTTATGCCCATTTGTGGTCTCTTTTGTTTCATTTATTTCAATTTATAGGCTCTTTGTCAACTGTAGTGGGTTGAAGAAAAGCTATGATCGAGAAAGGACAAATTTCGTCCTTTCTTTTTTGATGTTCAGAGCGATAAAAATCCGTTTTTTGAAGTTTTCAAAGTTCCGAAAACCAAAGGCATTGCGTTTGATAAGTTTGATGAGATTATTGGTCGCTTCCAATTTTGCGTTGGAATAGGGTAACTGAAGGGCATTGATGATTTTCTCTTTGTCCTTTAGAAAGGTCTTAAAGACAGTCTGAAAAAGAGGATGAACCAGCTTAAGATTGTCCTCAATGAGTCCGAAAAATTTCTCTGGTTCCTTATTCTGAAAGTGAAAAATCAAGAGTTGATAGAGATGATAGTGGTGTTTCAAGTTTTCTGAATAGCTTAAAAGCTTGTCTAGAATCTCTTTATTGGTTAAGTGCATGCGAAAAGTAGGGCGATAAAAACGTTTATCGCTGAGTTTACGACTATCTTGTTGAATGAGCTTCCAATAGCGTTTGATAGCCTTGTATTCATGGGATTTTCGTTCAAACTGATTTATGATTTGAACACGCACACGACTCATAGCACGACTCAAGTGTTGAACAATGTGAAAGCGATCAAGAACGATTTTAGCACACGGAAAAAGCTGTTTAGCCAAGTCATAGTAAGGGCTAAACATATCCATAGTAATGATTTTTACCTGACAACGAACAGCGCGATTGTAGCGCAGAAAATGATTTCTTATGATAGCTTGTGTTCTACCTTCAAGAACAGTGATGATATTGAGATTGTCAAAATCTTGCGCAATGAAACTCATTTTTCCCTTTGTAAAGGCATATTCATCCCAAGACATAATCTCAGGAAGGCTAGAAAAATCATGCTTAAACCGGAAGTCATTGAGCTTGCGAATGACAGTTGAAGTTGAAATAGACAGCTGATGGGCAATGTCAGTCATAGAAGTTTTTTCAATTAGCTTCTGGGCAATCTTTTGGTTGATGATACGAGGAATTTGATGATTCTTCTTGACTATAGAAGTCTCAGCGACCGCCATTTTTGAGCACTGATAGCACTTAAAACGGCGCTTTCTAAGAAGAATTCTAGTAGGCATACCAGTCGTTTCAAGATAAGGAATCTTAGACGGTTTTTGAAAGTCATATTTCTTCATTTGACTTCTGCAATTAGGACAAGGTGGAGCCTCATAATCCAGTTTAGAGATAATTTCTTTGTGGTTATCCCTATTAACGATATCCATAATTTGGATATTAGGGTCTTTGATATCGAGTAGTTTTGTGATAAAATGTAATTGTTCCATAGGATTCTTTCTAATGATGGTTTGGTTGCTTTTCATTATAGATCTTATGGGACTTTTTTTCTACAACAAAATAGGCTCCATAATATCCATAGGGGATTTACCCACTACAAATATTATAGAGCCAATTTATATTATATTAGGAAGGGAGAAGTAGATGTTTAGAATTGTTAGTGTTAT